>DIRM01000040.1:60100-71737 GCA_002427545.1 Mageeibacillus sp. UBA5436
CTGTTGTATCTTCTTCTGTTGTATTTTCTCCAGAATCATCTGTTGATTCTACGCTTAAATCATCCATCGCCTGATTGGAATTCTCTGCATCATCTACTTCAGATTCGATTGATGGAATATTTTTCGAAAAAGTATTTTTCTTTGCTAAAGCAATTAAAATAATACCAAGAACTACAAGAACCAAAGATAATGCTTGTGAAACGCGAATTTCTGTGTTTCCAATATATAAAGGATCTGTACGTATACCCTCAACAAAGAAGCGAACGATACCGTAAAGGATAAAATAAAGACCAACTACTTTTCCTGTATTTTTAGACTTGGAGCGAACCTTCAAGAGAACAAAGAATATGATAAAATTTGCGATACTCTCATATAAAAAAGTTGGATGAACTGGTGTTAAAGGTGCATATCCTACACCTAGTTTTGAAAGATATGAATAGGTTCCTTCACTAAACATACCCCAGGGTAACATCGTATTCGTACCAAAAGCTTCTTGATTGAAAAAATTACCCCAACGTCCAATAGCTTGTCCTAAAGGTAAATAAACTGCAAAAAAATCCAGTAAATAAATAAAATTAATCTTTTTTAATTTTGAAATAATATAGATTCCAATCATTCCGCCAATAACGCCACCATAAAAGGCTAAACCACCATCTCGAGTGTGGAATATTTTAAGGAAATCACCGGAAAAATCATCCCAAGAAAAAGCTACATAATAAAGTCTTGCTCCTACTAAGCCTAAGACAATAACCCATAAAAACGTATCAACAATATCGTCACTTTTAATACCAAATTTAGGAGATTGCTTGCTAGCTAAAATAATACAAAGTAAAAAAGCAAAAGCAATAATAATACCATACCAATATATATTGAATTCATTGCCGCCAATTTCAAAAGAAAAAGCGATTCTATTTATTGGTAAATCATTAATTCCTAAGCCAGGAAATGAAACATGATATAAGTCCATGAAAATCCTCCATTTTTTTAATAATCTCTATCTTAGCACAAACCATTTAATAATGATTATTTTCATGTCTTTCTTTCACTAAGTCTAGATCAATTAAAACTCTTTTTGTCATTTCTTCCACTGTTGGAAATTTATATTCAGGTCGTATAAAATCAATAAATTCAATATTTACGATTTCATCATAGAGATCAAAACTTTGATCATAAATATAAGTTTCGACTTTAACATTTCGATTTATTTCTTCAACTGTTGGATTCGTACCTATCGAAGTTATGGCAGGGTATTTTTTATTATTTAAAATAACTCTTGTCATATAGACACCATATTTAGGACTAATTAAATTTTCATCATAAGTTAAGTTAATTGTAGGAAAACCTAAGGTTCGACCTAATTTTTTTCCATGAATGACTTTACCATTTATCTGATAATTAGATCCTAAACAACGATTTGTTAAGTGAATATTTCCCTCTTTTAAGAGTTGACGAATATATGTTGAAGAAACTTTAATTCCATCTATTTTCATATCAGGCATAACATATAATTCAACATTAGTCTCATTTGTCCATTTTTTTAATTTTTCAATATCCCCCTTACCTAAATAACCAAAATGTGTATCTTGCCCAACAATTAAAGCTTCTATTTGTAACGTTTCACAAAGAATATGAAAGTAAAAATCTTCAGCAGAAATATGCCTAAATTTTTCATCCATTTGTACAACAAAAGCTTCTTCTACATTAAATGTTTGTAATTTCTCTAATCTCATTTCAAGGCTTTGAATCAGTCCTTCAAATTTATCTGAATTCTGCAATAAGGTTTTAGGATGATTTTGAAAAGTAAAAATCGCCGGTGAAATCGCTTTTTGCTTACTAATCGTTAATAATTGTTTTAATAATTGTTGATGTCCTAAATGAACACCATCAAAAAAACCTAGAGCTATCGCTCTTTTCTTTTTTTCAGCTTGAAATGGAAAGATATTATAAATATCCATGTTTCTATCTTTTGACCCTTCTTGAAAAAATAACTATGACGTATTGACAACATCAAGTACTTTTTATTTTATAAATGGTAACTCTTCATTTGTAATTAAAACTTTTTCATACCCGTCAAATTCTAATGTTTCTGTCTTAAGTTTGGCAAGTGCAATCAATTTATTTTGATAATTTAACCGTAAAAGTATTCTTTTTGACTGTTCTGTTGCCTCAATCTGGAAGGAATTTGTTTGTTCACTTTCAAACAAATTTATTTTATCAGGATTAAGACTAAACTTTCTGCCATGAGATACATCTATAAGTTCATTTTGATTAAGAGAATAGCTTGGAAATTCGGATAAAATATCATTAATGGGATAAAAATATTTTTCCTTTAATATTTTTCTGATTAAAGTTTGATCACGATTATTTTGGTTAAATATTTCAAATAAATCGTCTAAATGGACTGGTTTGTCTTCTATTTTGAGCTCACCTATTTGCAGACGACGTAATTCTTCTGCATAAGCAAGGCAATCAACAGATTTTGCTAAATCATCAACCCATGTTCTAATATAAGTACCTTTTTCACAATGGATCAAAGCATCTATTTGCCATTTTCCTTCTTGATATTTAATCGGCGATAAGCTTGCATCATAAATGGTAACTTTCCTAGATTTACGCTCAATTTCTTCGCCTGCTCTGGCATACTTATATAGCGGTTTTCCATTCAATTTTATAGCAGAATACATTGGTGGTATTTGTTCAATTTCACCGATAAATTGATTTTTCAAACTATTTTGCAGACTTTGTTCTAATTCTCCCGATAAAATTCTTTTTTCTAAGCTCTGAGGATCAATTTCTGCAATCACATCAGAAGTTAAATCCAATGTTGCTGTTGCTTTTCCTAAAGTAAAAGTTACCTTATAGTATTTATCATGATTTTCTAAATATTTGGCTAATCGCGTATAACGTCCAAATAACACAGGTAATAAGCCTGTTGCAAAAGGATCTAAAGTACCACAATGTCCAATTTTTTTAATACCTGTTAAAAGACGTAAACGAGAAATTACAGAAAATGAAGTCAGATCTTTGGGTTTGTCTATTAAAATTAAACCAGAGAATTGCTCTTTATCCATATCTGCCCCAACGTTATTAATGAGATTGCTTATTCGCCATTAATTCAGATGCTTTGTGAATGACTAATTGCATAACTTCTTTCAAAGTTCCTTGATTTTTAATAGTCATCCCTGAGGCTCTAATATGACCCCCACCGCCAAAGAATCTTGCTAATTCAGCGCAATCAAAATTTTCATTAGAACGTAAATTAATTCGAATATCATTAGCATCTATTTCTCTAAATAGAATGGCCAAATCAATATTTTCAATTTCTCTTAATTGTGAACAAACACCTTCTAAATCATCTTGATTACCATTATTTTCATCCAAAAATTCTTGTGTCACTCCATACCAGATTAGATTTCCTTGTGAATTGAGTTCAGCATTTTCAAAAATTTTTGAAATCATACGTATTTGATTTAAATTTTTATTAGCAAAAATAGGATCTGAAATTTTATCAATTGAAATATCATCTCGCATTAATTTTGAGCAAACAAAATAACTACGAGAGGTAGTATTGGAATATCTTAAACCACCAGTATCACCATATATGCCCGCCAATAAAGAAATGGATGTCGCTCGATCAAAGATTATCTGTTTTTCACCATGTAAATTCATAGACAAGAAGATTTCGCCTATCATTTCTGATACAGATGAACGGTTTTTATCTATCCAAACGTCAATCTTTCTATTTTTAAATTCCTTTTGATTATAGAATTTTTCTTTTTCCTCTGCTTCTATCAAATGATGATCAATAATCATTATTTGTGTTTGAGGATAAAGATGAGGAATTTCTATTCTCTGATTCAATCGTTTTTCAGAATGATGATCTAAATAAATAATTAAGTCAGGTTTTTCCATTTTTTTCAAAAATTCTTTAGAAAAAACATTAAGTGGCGAATCTTCGTAAATATATTTTAATTTTTGATCAGGTTCTTCATCCACAATAATCTCGACTTTGTGAGATAATTGCATCAATAAATTGGCTAATCCAGCTGAGCAACCTAATGCATCTGGGTCAGTTCGAACATGGGGTAAGATAATAATGTACTGTGGCTCTAAGCTTGACAGTACATTAACAATTGAATTTAAGTCGCCTAATTTTTGCATTTTATATCCTTAAATTCATTTTTCATTTTCACGCTGAATTCTATTTTTCTCATCCTGAGCAATGACTTCATCAATAATTTTAGACATACGGTTGCCTTCTGCAATTGAATTATCATAATCAAATCTTATTTCTGGTACAAGACGTAATTTAACTTCTTGGCCGATACGATAACGAATAAATTTTTTAGCTCTATTTAAAATATCTAATGTTTGTTGAATTTGTTCAGCCTCACCTAAAACACTCACATAAATAGTAGCATAAGCTAAATCGCGACTAACTTTAACATCAGTAACAGTTGTAAATTCTGAGAGCCGAGGATCTTTGACTTCATTTTGAATGATTCTAGCTGCTACTTTTTTTATTTCTTCACTGACACGTTCGGAGCGTAACATAATTCCTCTTTTCTATTAATGAATATACTTTATTGTTTAATTTCTTGCATTTCAAAAGCTTCAATTTGATCATTAATTTTAAGATCATTGTATCTTTCAATACCGATACCACATTCATAACCAGATTTCACTTCTTTAACATCATCTTTAAAACGACGTAATGATGAAATTTTGCCTTCATGTACAACAACACCATCGCGTACAATTCGCACATTTGCTGAACGAGAAATATTGCCATCCGTGACATAACAACCAGCTATTGTTCCAATACCAGAAACATTGAATGTTTCTCTAACCTTTGCATGACCAAGAACTGCTTCTTTGTATTTAGGATCAAGCATGCCTTTCATAGCATCTTCTATATCATTAATGGCATCATATATAACACGATACATTCTTAAATCAACATCAGCTAAAGCAGCCATATCTTGAACCCCAGCTGCTGGACGAACGTTAAAGCCGATGATTACGGCATTTGAAACTTCTGCTAAACGAACATCAGTTTCAGTAATTGCACCAACTGCGCCGTGAATAACCTGAACTTTAATTTCGTCATTTGAAAGTTTTTCTAATGATTGTTTTACAGCTTCTACACTACCTTGAACATCACCTTTTACAATTAAATTAAACTCTTTTACTTCACCTTGTTCAATTTGAGCAAATAAATTATCCAGCGACATTCTTTGATTTTTATGTAAAGAAGCCTCACGTTCTTCCACTTGTCTTCTGCTTGCCAAGCTCTTAGCAATTTTTTCATCCGTAACTTGATAGAAAATTTCGCCACTTTCTGGCACATCAGGCAAGCCCAGTATTTCTACTGGTATAGATGGTCCAGCTGATTTAACTTGTTCGCCGCGATCATTGGTCATAGCACGAACATTGCCAATTGTCGAACCAGCAACTACGGTATCTCCCACTCTTAAAGTTCCTCTTTGAACTAAAACAGTCGCTACAGGTCCTCTACCACGATCTAATTTTGATTCAATGACAGTTCCTTTTGCTTGACGATTTGGATTTGCTTTTAATTCCATCACATCTGCTGTTAAATTGATCATATCTAACAGTTCATCCATGTTCTCACCCGTTTTGGCCGATACTTCTACCATCGTAGTTTGACCACCCCAATCTTCAGATAAGAGTTCATGTTGCGCTAATTCTTGTTTAATTCGGTCAATATTAACACCAGCTTTATCAATTTTATTTATTGCCACAATAATTTCTGTATTTGCCGCTCGAGCATGATGAATCGCCTCAATTGTTTGTGGCATAACACCATCATCTGCCGCTACAACCAAGATAGCGATATCCGTAACTTGAGCTCCACGCGCACGCATAGTTGTAAAGGCCTCATGTCCAGGTGTATCAAGGAAAGTAATCATTTTACCTTTAACATCAACAGTATAGGCACCAATGTGTTGTGTGATACCGCCTGCTTCATCGGCAGTTACTCTTGCATTACGTATATAATCTAGAATCGAAGTTTTACCATGGTCAACGTGACCCATTACTACTACAACTGGTGGCCTTGGTACAAGATCTTCCTCTTTATCATCTGTATCGTCAAAAAGAATATCTTCTTCTGTTACAACAACAGTTTTCTCTGTTTCAATACCAAATTCATTAGCGATAACAGCTGCCGTATCATAATCTACTTCTTGATTGACAGTAGCCATAACACCATAACCCATCAATTTTGTAATTATTTCTGCCGTTGTTTTTTTCAATATTTCGGCTAATTCACGTACGGTTAAAGCTTCAGGCAATTTAACATGCGTTAATTGTGCAATAGGTTGTTTTTTCTTATCCCTATTTTGCTTATGATTCATTCTTAATTTTTCACGTTCAAAGTCACGTTTTTGATCTTCGCGACGACGTGAATAATCGACATTACGATGACCTTTTGCACCCGAGGTTCTCTTATCATGCTGTTTACGGAAATCAACCTTGGTATTATCTGTTAATTCTGTATTAACTTGAACATTGTATTTCGAGTCATTTTTTCTTTGTCTAGGTGATTTACTACGGCGTGGCTCTTCATCACGATCTTTATCTTGCATAAATGGTGCTGGTTTAAAACTATCAGAAGTTCTTGGTTTTTGATAACGATTCCGATCATTTTTAAAATTACCACGATCCGGACGATCTGAGCGTTCAAATTTTTTACCACCTTGTCCAGTTTGTCCAGTTAGACCACTTTGATAAGGTCGACGATTTCTGGATCCCATAGGTTTTTCTTTGTCTTTACCTACATAATTACCTTTTTGCGGTCTAAAACGAGGACCCGTATAACTGCTACCAGATATTCCTTCATCTGTAATAACATTAGAACTTGGTTTTGATTTAACAGGATTTGTTTTTTTCTGTTCAAATCTTTGTTCAGAAGATCTAATCATCTTCTTCTCATCTTTATCTGTTTTAACAAAAGATTTCTTTTCTTGTTTTGGGCTAACTGGCTTCATTTCTGTTTTATTTTTTTCACTCTCAATTGAAGCCTGCTCAACTGGTGAAGCCTGTTCAACTGGTTTTTTTATTGATTCAGTTTCTTTTTCAGATTTTATGATTTTCTCTTCAATAGGTTTTGCAATTTTTTCTGCTGAAACCTTTTGACTTTCTCTTGTCAATTTTTCAGCTTGAATTGAGGTTTTTTCAACATTTTTTTGTTTTTCTTCATTATTCTCAGAAATAGACTGAACATCAGATTTTTTCTGTTTTTCTGGCGCTTGATCAACAGATGTCATCTTTTGATTTTGTTCATGATTTTGTTCATGACTTTGTTCATTTTCTTTTTTGGAAATAATTTTAGAATCAACATTAATTACCGAAGCATTTTCTTCAGGTTTAATCGGTTGAGAGTCGTCTTTTGGGGTAATTTTTTTAACAACCTTAACAACGCCAGTAATTTCTTTTCCTGAAATTCCTTGCATACTAATTTTAGGACCTTCAGCCTTCTTTTTATTTCTTTGTGGCTTTTCCTCTTTTATTGTTGGTTCACTAGCTTTTATTGCTTCTGATTCACTAGTTTTTGAATTTGGCTCTTCTGTTTCTTGATTGTTTTTTTCTTGAACAAGATCTGCCTTTTTGACATCTTCTTCATTGACGAAACCAGCTCTCAAGCCAGAATCTGCTTCTTGTCTATTTTGCGCCATATATTCTCCTCACCTCAATTATTTAATAATTTTATAATAATTCATTTTACTTATGTTCTCAATTTTCTTCAGTCTCAAATGTTTCATCTGTCTCATTTTCGCCTATATTATCTGTTTCTAATGTTTCATCTGTCTCATTTTCATCTGAACTATCATTTTCTGATTCTTCATCTTCAAGATTAAGTTGATCTAAATCTGTAAAAGCTTTATCAATTGCAGCCAAGTCAATATCTTCATTATTCATGTTTTCGCTATTTGCTTCATCATCTTGATCTTCAGAATTGGATAAAGCATCATCGAAATGTGAAAGTAATTCAAATTCTTTGTTTTCACGATATTCACTTTCAGATTCAATATCAATTTTCCAACCTGTTAAGCGTGCTGCTAATCTAGCATTTTGTCCTGCTCTTCCTATGGCTAAAGATAATTGATGGTCTGGGACAACTACTTTTGCTGTTCCATCATCATATAATTCAACCAATACAACTTTTGCTGGACTTAATGCATTGCTAATGAAAACGATTGGATCTTCATCCCATTCAACAATGTCCAACTTTTCACCATTTAATTCATCAATAATATTTTGTACTCGCATACCTCTTTGACCAACACAAGAACCAACCGCATCCACATTGGGATCTTCTGAACGTACGGATATCTTTGTTCTAGAGCCAGCTTCGCGGGCTATTGTTACAATTTCAACTACATCAGTCAAAATTTCTGGGACTTCCTGTTCAAATAAACGACGAACAAAGTTCGGATGACTACGCGAAACAAGAACAATTGGACGACCATGTCTTTCATCAACACGTAAAATATAAAAACGCATTCTTTGATTAAAATCATAATTATCTAAACGTGATTGTTCTTGTTTTGTCAAAACAGCTTCTGCTCTACCAATATCAACAATAACTTCTCGTTTATCTTTTCTTTGAACGACACCATAAGCAATTTGACCAACTCGATCACTAAATTCTTGATGAATGATTTCTCTTTCTGCTTGAGCTAATTTTTGATTGATTACACTTTTTGATTGTTGTGCAGCTAAACGTCCAAAGTCTTGTGGGCTGAGCTGAAATTCTAACATATCGCCTATTTCAAAATCTTCAGATAAAGCTTTTGCATCTTCCAAAGAAACTTCAGAATTAGGATCTGTTATATCATCAACTACTGTCCTAGTAACAAAAACACGCATTTCGCCTGTTTCATTATCTACTTCAGCTCTGACATTATCTGTTGTTTTCGCATTAAATTCACGTTTATAAGCTGCCACTAAAGCTTCTTCAATAAATTCAAAAAGCTGTTTTTCATCAATGCCTCTTTCTTTAGCAAGAAGACGTAAAGATTCAATCAATTCAGCATTCATCCAATTTTTCTCCTTTTATATGTTCTTTATTATTAATTATCATTTCTGTTTATTATCATTAATTAAAACAAACAGTTCTTGAAATCTTCGCAATTTCTTTGCGCTCAAAAGTTATTTCTCGTTCTGTATTTTTTTCTTTGATTATAACTTGATCATCATTACCATCAATTAAATAACCAGTAAATAATTTTTTATTGTCCTTTTTTTGATAAAGCTTAATGTCAATCAATTGACCTTGATAAAGTTTAAATTCTTTATTTGTTGTTAAAGGATGATCTAAACCAGGTGAAGAAACCTCAAAATAATCATGATTTTTGATTTGCAATTCATCTTCTATATAAAGATCAAATGTTTCATTAATTAAAGTACAATCATCAATCGTAATCCCACCGACTTTATCAACCAAAAGTCTTAAAAACAATTTGTCATTTTCTTTTTGATAAATAACATCAATTAATTCAAAGCCCATCTCTTGTATTGGTTTTTCTAAAGCCGCATATACTTTTTCTGCTATTACATTTCTTTTTGCCATATCTATCCTACATTTTATTTGCAACAGAAACATGAAATCACGATAAGAATCGCTTTTTCTCTTGCAAAATTTACTTGTTAATTCTCTGATAAAAACAAAGAGTGGGACAAGCCCACTCTTTTCAAACTTTTTCAATTTTTAAAGATAGTTGTAATATAGCAATATTTTAGTTGAAATGCAAATGTTTTATTAAATTAATTTTCTTACTGAAAGTAACTTTTTATTTGTCATAAAACACAAAATATTATAAGATAAGTTAAATTGATTGAACAATTTTTTATATAATTTGTAAAGGAGAACATATATGATTGAAGCAGTGGTGGGATCAAAAGGTTCTGGTAAGACTTCTATAATTGTCGATGAGATTAATCGAGTCGCTAATTCAAAAGACAATAATATTGTTTGTATAGAATATGGTAAACGTTTTAATCAACAAATTCCATATCAAGTGCGTTTGATAGATATAATGGAATATCCGGTAAAGACATATCGTGAATTGTTAACTTTTATCGCTGGTGTTTGCGCCCAAGATCATGATATTAGTCATTTTTATATTGATAGTTTATACAAGATTGCCAATAGTACAGATATTGCCGCTTTAGAAGTTTTCTTCAATGATTTAAATGAACTAACAAAAAATATTTCAGCAAAATTTACAATTACTATCAGTGATGATCCAGAAAAAATGCCAGAAAATGTAAAAAAGGTCATGCGTTAAGTTTTCAAAGATTTTCAAAATACAATATGATAACCTCCGTCCAATAAAATGTTCGGAGGTTTTTTATTTTAAGATACATTTTATATCCAAAAATAAATTTTAAAAAACTTGAAGAAAATCAGGAAATTTGCATTGAACGAAATAGAGGTAAGTATTTTATATTTAATTAAAAAAATTCTTCAAAAATAAATATAATCTACCTAATATGGATGAATAATTATAATTCATCGGGACCTGAGGGAAAAAGTTAATTAAGCGATAAATATAAACTGCTAAATATAAAATAAAGATTGGTATAAAAATTTTCCAAGTTTTATTCTTTGGTTCAGTAAAATGAAGACTTTCACCAGCTTGAAAAGATTTTAATCTCAAAACATCTCGTCTGATATTAACAATAAATATAATCAAAATAATAGCTAAACTTAAAAAAATGAGTGGATGCCAATATAGGGCTTGTCGCCAATCTCCTCGCATTAAACTAAAAAACGCTCTTGTACTGCCACAAGTAGGGCAAGGAAAACCACAAAAACCTTGTATTAAACAAGCTGTACCCAATAATTTGGGAGAAATAAATAAATATAAAATTAGAACAAGAAAAATTATTAAATGATCTTTTTGACTTTTTAAACGAAAAGTAGGATCCACAGTTGGGTCTGTTTTGAATCCTACTTTAATTAAAATAACTTTAAAAATATTTGAAATCAAAATGAGCTCTTTCAATTAATATTGATTGTAATTACCACCATTTGCAGCCCAAATATGATTTAAACTTTCTTGAACTTGATAATACATCATCAATGTTCCAATTCCAAATATTGACAATATAATCCAAAGTAAAAATCTACTTTCTGATGTTCTGCCTTCAACTCGATCAATTTGGACCAAGGCTTGGTCAATTTTATAAATATTAATATAAGTAAAAACGCCACAAAAAATTCCAATCCATGAATAATTTGGCTCAGTTAATTTTGCTCTCGTATAGTCATTGATTTCATTTGAAATTTGATACATCCAAATAATGCCATATATTCCACAAGTGATAATAGACAGAAGTAAAACAATTGCAGGATTTCTCATTTTTCCAACAGGTCCTTTTTGATAACCACCTGTTTGTTGATAATTGTTCTGCCCCATATTAGGTTGTTGATAATTAGTCTGCCCCATATTAGGTTGTTGATAATTATTGTTTTGATAATTACCTTGTTGAGATTGATTTGGTGGAGCTGTGTTCTGTGTCTGATTATTTTGTTGAAAATTATTTTCGTTATATTGATTTGTTTTATCTTCCATTTTTGTTTTCTCTAATTTCTAAATATTTCCT
>DIRM01000052.1:0-5147 GCA_002427545.1 Mageeibacillus sp. UBA5436
GAAGAAATCGGTGTTGGCGAACGAAAATATGATTTGATTGAAATTTAAGAAATTCTTTGTCATTAGCTAGCTGAAAAATATATAATGTTAATTCAAATATAATCCATATAGGAAGTTGGCTAGCTAATGAATCTTATTATAAAAAAATTTTCCGAATTAAGTTCAGATGAACTCTATGAAATTTTTCGTGTAAGGATAGCAGTTTTTGTTGTTGAACAAGATTGCAGCTATCATGAATTAGATGATTTAGATCAAACAGCCTATCATTTCTTTTATGAAGAAAACGGAAAAATTTTGGCATTCTTGCGGCTTTTATATCAAAATCTACCCGAAGGTCAGGTAAAAATCGGTCGTGTTTTGACTATGCAAAGAGGTCAAGGTCTTGGTTTAAAAATAATGCAAGATGCTATTCAATTTACCAAACAAAATTTAAATGCTGAATACATTAGGGTTGAGGCTCAAGTATCTGCGCGTGGATTTTATGAAAAACTAGGTTTTAAACAATCTTCAAATGAATATAAAATTGATAGCATTCCTCATATAGAAATGATTTATCAGCTAAATGATTAACACTGAATGTCATTATAATCAATTGCCATGATATGATTTGTATTAGAACTTATTATCGTAATCTTAGGAAATATTTTAAGGAGAATTATAATGAATTATGGTTTTCATGGAAAAATCCTTTATGTAGATTTGGGAAATGCATCGTTTAAAGAAGTATCTCCTCATAAAAATGATTATCGGAGAACTGCTGCAGGATCTATTTTTGCAGTCACAAAATTATTAAAAGAAACTCAGCAAGGATTAGATGCTTTTGATCCAAAATGTTATTTAATCTTTTCTTCAGGTATTTTAGGTGGACATCAAGCACCAGGATTAGCCAGATTTACGATCGTTGGAAAATCACCAGCTACAGGCGGCATAGGTGAAGCTCGTTGTGAAGGTCCTTTTGCTCATGCTTTAAAAAAGACTGGTTATGATGCCATTATTATTCATGGTAAAGCAGAAAAACCACTCTTTTTATCAATTGAAGATGGTCAGCCGAGATTAGAATCAGCTGAGAATCTTTGGGGTAAAAAAGTGAGTGATACCGTTAATTATTTCAAAGAACAATATCGTTCTCAAGATATTTCAACTGCTATAATTGGTCCTGCTGGCGAAAACTTAATAAGGTTTGCCAATGTTATATGTGATCAAAATCATCAAGCTTCTCGTGCAGGCATGGGTGCTGTAATGGGATCAAAGAATTTTAAAGGTATTCTTATTAAAGGAGGCAAATTACCAGTTATTGCTGATCCTGAACGTTTAAAACAAATTTCCAAAGATTTTAATGAACAAATGCATAAAAATACATTGTCAATGTGGCAACATGATAGGCCAGGATTTGGTGCTTGGATTCATACGCATGGTACAGATGCTGCATTAGGTGTGAATAATTATCAGACATCACATTGTGAATATACAGATAATTATACGCCTGAAAGATTCTCTGATTTTTACGTTGGAGAATCGCCATGCCCTTACTGTCCAAATAACTGCATTAAACGCTATGCTTCTAATTCTACTGAAGCAAAATCTGGTGGTTTACATCAAGAGGCACTTGGTTCACTCGGACCGAATCTTGGCAATTCTGATCTTAAAAAAATAATTGATACAAATGTGCTTTGTAATGAATATGGCCTCGATCCGAATTCATTGGGTTTTACAATCTCTTTTGCGCAAGAATGCATTGATAAAGGTTTGATTAAGTCAGATGAACTAGATTATAGCTTTAGTAAAGATATTGATTTAATAGGAATTACACAGCAAATTGTTGAACGTAAAGGGCTAGGGAATATTTTAGCTGAAGGTGCAGCTAAAGCAGCAAAAATAATCGGCAAAGGAAGTGAAAAATTTGCTTTAACCATTAAGGGAAATGAAATTGTTTCTACCGAATGCCGATCACAAACAAATCTAGCATTAGGTTATGCTGTGGCTGCTTGTGGACCTCGTTATGATATATGTGAACATGATTGGGATTTTGATATCGATGTTGGTTGGGATCATACGCTTAACTATTGTCGTACAATAGGAATTTTGGATCGAATTCCTATGCAATATCTTGGCAAAGATAAAGTAAAAAACTTTAAAGTATTAAATAATCTTTGGTCTGCAATTAATGCTTTGGGTATGTGTATTTTTGCTTCTGCTCCTACAAGAGTTTATTCAATGACTCAAATGGCAGAATTATTTGAAGCTATTACAGGTTATGAAAGTTCTTCGTATGAATTAATGCGTTATGGCGAATTAAAGAATCATCTTTATCGTCTTTATAATTATCGTGAAGGATTTACATCAGAAGATGACACTTTACCAGAACGCTTTTTTGAGCAAAGCATTGATAGTGGAAAATTTATAAATACAAAAATAAATTATGATAAATTTCGTCAAATGCTTGATTTTTATTATGAGATGATGGGCTGGGATCAATCTGGTAAACCTAGAGAAGCAACTCTATATGACTATGGTGCAAATGAATTATTATAAATATTCAAAAGTTCAATCTTTCCTATTTATTACGGATTCTCTAATAATTAACTGAGATTGAAAAATATAATTTGCATCAAAATTTGTATTGTCAATCATTTTTAATATGGATTTAGCAGCCAGTTCGCCTAAATGGTATTGTGGATGCCTAAAAGTTGTAAGTGGTGGTATAAGAGTTGCGGAATAATCTGCATCATCGATCCCGACTATTGATAAATCTTCGGGGATTCGAATTCCCTGCCCCTTGCAAAATCCAATGAATTTTTCTGCAATAAAATCATTATAGCAAACAACGGCTGTACATCCCTTTAAACGTGAAAGAAAATAAGAAAATAATTGATTTGGATTTTGATAAGATACAGCATCTATCCAACAAATTTGTTTTTGATTAAATTTCAAATTCGCTTTTTTTAAACCTTTAATAAAACCTTTGTAACGCATATGGCCTTGAATATCATCAGCTTGAAAAATACAGCCAATTTTTTTATGGCCTTGTTGAAACAAATAATTAACGGATTCTTCACCTATTTTTTGATCATTTATACGAATACATGGACTATTAAAGTGAGGATAAATAGCATTAATAAATAGCATTGGCAATTTCATATCAATTATCTTTTGATACAAATCAAGATTAGGACTAGGAAGTGCAGATTTTGTAGGTTCAATGATTAAGCCATCAATATGATTGTCTGCGATTAATAATTTTAAATTTTCTCTTTCTTTTAAAACACAGTCATCAGTATAATATACTGACATGGAATAACCATTTGCTGTCAAAATATCGCTGAGGCCTTTTAATGTATTAGGAAAAATATAATTATCAACATAAGTCACGACTACGGCAATTGTATTATATTGTTTTTTGCGGAAGCGATAACCAACATAAGTTCCACTACCTTTAATACGAGATAAGTATTTATTATTGACCAATTCATCCGTTGCCCTACGAATTGTCTGCCTACTGTAATTAAATTTTTCAGCCAACTCAAATTCGGAGGGGATTTTTTCCCCCTCCGCATAATTACCATTTTCTATTTCATTAATTAACCAATCAATGACATCTTGATATTTCTTTTTACTCATAAGTTCTTTCTGAACTAAAATTTCTCAAAATAGTATTATACTATTCTATGAGAGTAATTAATTTGAACTAATAAAAACTGGTTATTTCTAAAAAGAATAATAATCTTTTTCAGTTGTATTTTTATCAATAATAATACATTCAGTACCAGTCAAATGTGCAAATAATCTAATATCATCAGAATCAAGGGCTGTTGAGACAATAGAATGATGTCCACCACCAGCCATTAACCATGCTGTTGTTCCAATTTCAAAATTGGGTTCATGTCTATATAAAATACGTGCAACAGGCAATTTCGGCATATCTTTAGGTATCTCTACCAATTCAATATCCGCACAGACGAGTCGGAAATGATCGCCCATATCAGTCATACAAACTTGAATACCTTTTCCAGAAACACCATTAAATACCAAACGAGCTGGATCTGCTTTACCACCGATTCCTAAAGGATGAACTTCAATTTTTGGTTTTTCTGCAGCAAAGGCAGGTGGAACTTCTAACATATGTGAAGCTAATTCTAATTCTTCGCCTTGGGTTAAATCATAAGTATAATCTTCAATAAAGCCTGTTGCGCCTGCTTTATCTCTTGCCATTACTTGCAATACGGTTCCTAATGCGGCTGTTTTATAATCACCTTCTGGGCCAAAACCAATTTCCTTATCCATTAAGTTTTGGACTGCTAAACCTGGCAATTGTTCCATGCCATGTAAATCTTCAAAGGTATCTGTAAAAGCCTTAATTCCTTGTGCTTCAATAAATTTTTCTAAAGCAATTTCATATTTTGCTTGAACTTTAACTGAATCTGTATTATCTGTATTAAATTCATATTTTTCTTCATATTCAGCCATTTTTTTAGAAATTTCTGCTTCTGTCACTTCAGAAATCAATTCTACCAAATCACCAATAGCGTGATAATTGACTTCCCATCCATATTTAATTTGACTTTCAACACGATCACCATCTGTGACAGAAACATCGCGCATATTATTACCAAACATTGCAACTTTAAGATTTTTACTGTATTGGATAGCCTTTGAAACGCGAACGAATCTTTTAATACGATTAATCACATGCTCGTCAAGATAATAGCCAGAAGCTACTTCATGTGCGATGCCTAAACGCGAAACGATAAAGCCAAATTCGCGATCACCATGTGCGGATTGATTTAAATTCATGAAATCCATATCAATGGTTTCATATGGCAATTGTCTTTTATATTGTGTATGTAAATGCAGCATAGGTTTGTTTAAGATTTGCAAACCTTTAATCCACATTTTTGCTGGTGAGAAAGTATGCATCCAAGTAATAATGCCAATACAATCTGCATCATTGTTTACAATTTTAATGTCTTCAACACAAGTTTCTGAATCGATAACTGTCGGTAACAATTCAATTTGAATATCTTCTTCAAATTCTTTTTGCAAATTATCAACCATTTCTTGACTTTGTTTTCTGACTTGATCTAGAGCTTCTGGACCATATAAACGTTGACTTCCTACTAAAAAATATAATTTTCCCATTTTGCCCTCTT
>DIRM01000052.1:5447-10216 GCA_002427545.1 Mageeibacillus sp. UBA5436
GATTTACTATCTGCAAATAATGCCACGAAAATCAAGAACACAACACCTTGAATTAATTGCTGGGTTTCGGTTGTTAAGCCTAGCATAATCAATCCACTGTTTAAAACGATATACAATAAGGATCCTACAATAACACTTGAGATTCTTGATTTAGCACCACCTGAAATTGGTGTTCCACCTAAAACTAAGGCGATTAGTATTTGTGTTTCCAATTGATTACCAGATGATGACGTCACAGAACCAACTTTAATAACATTAACAAACGCTGCTACACCTGTAATTGCGCCAGCTAATACAAAAATTAAGAATTTCATTTTATCTGTGCGTACACCAGCAAATCTTGCTGCTTTTTCTCCTGAACCAATAGCTTTTGCCTGTACACCAAATTTTGTGTAATTATAAACAAAAATAGCTAAAACTAATACAACTAAAGTAATACTTAATTTGATTGCAGTTGTATCATAATTAATAATTGAAGCTGTGGCTACAACTGGTGAATCTGATGTCAGATAAGCAATAATTCCTCTGAATAAAAACATCGTACATATCGTTACAATAAATGATTTAATTTTACGATTAACATAGAAAAAACCATTAAAAGCACCGATTGCTGCTCCTGTTAAAATACCTGCTAACATAGATAAAGGAATGCTGACTTTAGAAACTAAACAAACGGCAATTGAGGCCATACCAAGAATAGAGCCTTGCGAAAAGTCTAAACCACCAATTGTTATGATAAAGAAGACACCTGTTGTTGAAATCGCCAACATATAAACTTGGCTCAATAATAATTCAATGTTTTTAGATGACAAGAGTCTCCCTTTAGTTAAAATATTAAAAATAATAGCAATAAGAACTAAGCCTAAAATTGGCAACCAAGAGCGCATTTTATCAAAAACGAGCGTTTCGAATTTTAAACGATTTACGTTTTTTGTTCCTGAAATTGAGCTTTTTGAATCCATTTTGCGCCTCCTATATCATCATTGAAATCAATTTATTTTCGTCCAAATCGATATCTCTTTGAACTTCGCCATTGATTTCGCCATTTTTCATTATGAGAATCCGATCACACATTCCGATCAATTCCATCAATTCTTCAGAAATTAAGATGATGGACTTATTTTTTTTCCGCATTTCATCCATCAAAGCATATATATCTTGTTTAACCTTAATATCAATACCACGCGTTGGGCTATCTAATACTAGAATGTCAGAATCTTTACCAATCCATCTTGCTAAAACAACTTTTTGCTTATTACCACCAGATAATTCTGAAACAAATTGTTTAATATTTGCCATTTTTACTGAGATTAATTCTGCAAAAGGTGAACCAAACTTAATCATCTTTCTATTAGTTAGTAAACCTTTACCTCTAATCTCGTCTAATGAAGGCATACATATATTGTCAACAATTGATTGATTCAAAACAATGGACTCAGTATCTCGATCTTTTGATGTATAAGCAATGCTATGTTTAATCGCTGTAGGAATATCTGTTATTTCTGTATCATCTGCTAATTTAACTTCGCCTGTTCGATCATAAGAAGCACCAAAAACAGCTTTACCTATTTCATGCATACCAGATCCAGAAAGTCCGCCAAATCCAAGAATTTCTCCTTTATGCAATTCAAAATTAATATTTTGGATTTGATTAGGTACAGATACATCTTTAACAGACAGAACAACTTCATTTGAAACTTTTTCATCATAATCTTCACGATAATAATGATCGCTCAATTCACGGCCAACCATTAATTGTTTAAGATCATCTTCATCAATTTCATTGCTACTAACAGTATTGATATAAACACCATCTCTTAATACAGAAATTCGATCGCTATGTTCGATGACTTCTGGTAGGTCATGTGAAATAAAAATAACCATATTACCTTCAGCTCGAATTCTATCCATATGTTTAAATAATTCATCACGACCAGTTTGTGATAAAGCTGTTGTAGTTTCATCCACAACAACTACTTTAGGATTAAAGTATGTAGCTTTAACGATTTCAACCAATTTGCGATTTTCAAAATCATAACGATCTATTGCATCCGTCGCATGAATATGAGTAAAACCATATTTTTTCAAAAGATCGTTTGCTTCTTTATTCATTTTGCCTGTATTCTTAATACCATTTTTAACAAAACGATTTTCATTTCCTAGAAAAATATTCTCAGCAACGGATAAACCAGAAAGAGTACCCAATTCTTGAACAATGATTGATACACCCTTTGCATTAGCTTCTACTTGATTTGCAGGATCGATTTCTTCGCCGTCAAGTATGAAATGTCCAGAATCTTTTTGATAAATTCCTGTCAACATCGAAACTAATGTTGATTTTCCTGAACCATTTTCACCAACTAAAGCATGAATTTCACCGCCAAAAATATCGAAACTTACATCCTGTACCGCTTTTGTAACGCCAAAACTTTTGTATAAATTTTTAATTTCCAAGCGAACTTGTTTATTTTCAGAAGTATTCTTCAAATTTTCTCGAGTCATTATTTTACCACCTCTCCTTTTGTCGCTTTAGTTGCAAACATGATGATGATTAACAAGGCTAAACCTGTAACCACATTTTGAATTGCTGTTGGAGCGCCAAGTGCAATAAAACCATAAAAGATAATATTGACCACAAATTCGCCAATAATAATAGCTTGTAGAGGTGTACCATATTTTTTAAAAGCAACGCCAAAGAAGCATCCCATCGTTGGTACAAAGTTTCTACTCATCGATGCCATACCTGTTTGTGCAACCATAGAAGATCCATAACTAATAGAAAGGATTGCCATAGTACCAATAAAAGCTCCGCTAATAACAAAAGCCAGAACTTTATATTTATTAACATTAATACCCATATTTTTTGCTATTTTTTCATCACTGCCAATAGCATAGGTATAGGTCCCAATTTTTGTATAATTTAAAATGAAATAAGCTACAAGAAAAGCAACCAATGCAAGTATTACATTGCCTGGAGCTTTGCCAAATCCACGTAATGAAGAAGGCAATGTTTGCTCAACGCCACCTGCAATAATACTTGCCAAGGATTCATAGATAAGAGCCAATCCTGTAGTAACAATCATTGAAGGGATGCGTAATTTTACATAAAACAAACCATTTATTAGTCCAACCAAAGCACCACAAAGAATGCTTCCAATAACTAAACCAGCATAGCCAAAATTAAATTTTGATGCAAAAATATTGCCTACTATCGCAGAAAGAATAACATTTGCACCGATTGAAAAGTCAAATAAACCCATGACCATAACAAAATAAAAGCCAATCGCGCCTGTCGAGTATATTAAGCTTGCTTCAAAATATTTAACCATATTTTGAGCACTACCAAAATTACCTGGTGTTAATATTTTAAATACTATCCAAGAAAACAAAACAAGTAGCCCTAATATTGCAAAACCGGTTAGGCTACCTTTTTTCTTTGTCTTTTTATTTAGTTCATCCATCTTGAATCTCTCCTCAAATTTTAAAAAACCCACAAAGGAATTAGAACCTTTGTGGGTAAAAATCATTGATTGTTATTATTTAATTGGATTAGTTGAACGAGCTTCAGCGTCTGCGATACTTAAGTTAAGAGCAACTTCTTCCATATCATCATAAGACATTTCGGAGATAGCAACTAACTCATCATTTGTATATGGCATAGTCTCTACGAAATATTTTTCATATCCTGCATAATCTTCTGTCGAAGAAACAAATAAGTAAGGGAATACTAAATCATAAAAGCCGTCTGTAGGAACTTCATAATTACCTTTAATTGCATTATAAACCATCATAAATGCAAACATTGGATCACAGAAATGTCCACCAGATTCTCCAGCTATGGAACCATTTGCTAAACGCTCACCTAAGTCAGGCAAGAAGTCTGTAGAAACGATATTAATGGAATCTGTTTTGCCTGCACGTTCAACAGCAGCAACAGCACCTAATAATGGATCGCCACCACCACCTGCAGGAATAATTGCATCAATAGTTGGGTCAGCAGCCATTAAAGCTTCAGCCGCTTTTGCACCACCATCAGAAGAAGTACCAGCATATTGTGGTTCAGATAATTTAACTTGATCATCAGGATTAGCAGCATTCCATTCCTCAACGCCTTTTTTATAACCTTCCCAACGACCTAACCAAGTAGCATCGCCTTGTTCCCAGCCAATTAAACCGATATTGCGTGAGCCTTTGTCGATTAAAATTTTGACTAATTCTTCACCATTACCAGGTTCATTTTCATGAACTGCACCAACGTAATAAGGAGATTCTTGGGCCATTTTATAAATATCTGCACTATTTTCTGGATGAATTGCTCTAAAGAATTGAGCCATATAAACACCATTATCAGAAGCTGTTTTAATAGCTGAGGTCATCTCTGTATCAGATGAATTACAGATAATAATACCATTACAACCAGCAGCAACTAATTGTTCGACAGAGGCAGTAACTTTTTCAGATACATGACCCTGGTCAACATATTGAACTTGAACGCCTAAAGCATCTGCTGCAGCATCCAAAATAAGTTTACATTGTGAGCCTAAAACGTCTGTTGAGCTCCAAATAGAAACACCAATTTTAATGTCCTCATTTGCAATAGGGGCATCATTTGCAGCTTCTTTAGTAGCAACAGCGTCTGAAGAATCAGTTTTTGAATCTTTGTCTTGAGCACCACAGCCAACGACTAATACTAAAACCATTACCATGGCTAAGATTAGACTAAATACTCTCTTTTTCATTTTTCCTTCTCCTCGTATAATCATTTTATA
>DIRM01000008.1 GCA_002427545.1 Mageeibacillus sp. UBA5436
TACATTCCTGTTGATATTTCAAAAGAAATTAGTTCTTCTTAACACTTGTTTTTACAGATAAACCTATTGCTTTAACCGGTTCGATTAATGTCACAATTTTCGATTCCAGATTTTCTATTTTTCCTACACCAAAAATAAGCATAAAAACACCGCCTAAAAAAGTTCTTTTTAGCGCCCACGATGGCCGCTGCTTTTCGCCGCATTGCCGATAACGTTTCGGGTTTGCGGCGTCCAAGGACCTTAAGGCGCAGCGTCAAAGCTTAGTGCGACCGCACTTGGCTTTGATCAAGCCGGGCGCGGTGCGCTTAGGTCCATGGATGTAGGTGTGTACTATTCATGATTCAACTTCATTAAATTTGCTTCTTGTTCCGCTAGCCGCGCCCCGCCAGCGCAAACCCTGTTGTTATTTGCCGTAATCGCTTCTTTGACAGGCACGGATGGCTCAAGTATTTTGTTTTTCTAGCTTAAAGCCATACTTTTCAGCTCTTCGTGCAAAAGCATCAAAATCTCCTTCTAAGATCTGCAATACTTTTTCAGAAACAGCATTATTATCAATTGTTCCGGAACAATCAATCCACCCGTGTTCACCATCGCTCTTTAAAACAAGTATGTTTTCTGAGTCACCGCCAATTGGAATATTAGGGTTATGTGTAGCAATTATTAATTGTCTTCTGGGTTTTATACTATGGAATTCTTTTACTAGTGAATGATATACAAACGAATTATCCAAATCATCCTCTGGTTGATCTATTAACAATGGCCTTTTTTCTCCTAACCCTGTTGCCCCTTGTAATATCAACAAAAGCATTCCTACAGCTTTTTGTCCAAATGAAAGTTTACATCTTTGAACAAAAAATTGTTTGTTCGCAATACCATGGTTAACATTTAGCTTAAATTCAGTCAGGTAATAAGGAAGCTTTACAACGTCTACTGGAGATACCTTTTTATAATAACTTGTGCATAATTCTTTAGCTATATCTAGAGGAATGCAAGTTGATTCCGCTAATGCTTTATATTTATGGGTGAATATATAAAATGGTAGAGCCCAATCTTCTGACACATTCTTAAATAAGTTCGTTAACAATCTTTTATGTTTGAGTTGTTCTTCATATGTGAAGTTAGATGAATACCTTTGTTTTTCTATCCAATCTTCAATAATATCGTTGTATATTCGATATGGAATACATAATTCATATGACAATCTTAGCTTGTTCGATAGAATAGAATTTAAATGCTCAATGGTTTCCTTATGAAATTTTAATAATTTTTTATGGGCTTTAAAGTACTCCTTGAAATTTTCCTCCAGATAGTCAGTTGTTAAATCAGCATTATTATCAAATTTTCTCTCTTCTACCAAGACCTTACAATGCTCAATAATATTTCTTTCACATCTATATAATATTTCGTATACTTTTCGAAAATCTACCCCAAATTTTAAATCACTTAGTCCTTGAACAATTACTGTTGGTCCTGCCTCATCAATAGCCAAATTAAAAAGCTCTCTTTGTCGATAGCTTTGAATATATTTTGATACAAAATAATGTTTCGAAGAAAAACAAATTGGCTCATTAAGTTTATTCCTATGGTTATTTGAAACTTTTTTAAACGTGCTTTCCCTTAAAACATATTTTTTTAAATTTGGCTTATGAAGTCCAGAAGGCTTCATATAAAACACAATAATATTTCCATTTTCTTTTAAAAATACCAAAGTTTCATCAAATCTATTTATTGTACTTTTACCTAAGTTTATATTTTCCCAATCAAATACATACCTAATAATATCTAGCAATGTTGATTTACCAGTACCTCTAGCTCCGATAACACAATTTAGTTCTTCCGATAATGGAATAATTCCCCAAGGTATCGAAGAATCTTTATGTCGGATAAAGCCACCTTTAACTGCTACACCTATAATATAACTATCATCTTTTTGCTTGGGCACTTCTAACATTACTTTTGTAATATCATTTTTTAAAGCTAGTCTTAATGATTTAAAAGAAAGTTTTCCCAGTTTTATCCAAGAAGCTCTTTCTCCTAAAGGACAGCCAGGACCCTGATAATTCTCTAACGAACTATGGCTATCAGAAGCCCTTAACAGCTGCAAATGGTTTACTTTAAAACTGCTTAGAATTTCATTTATTCTTTGCAAATTAGAAAATGAGTTAAAGCAAATCCCATGTACTACCGGGGATTTTAAAACCTTAATCAAAGCTTGTCCCCTAATATCGATTTTTGCAAGTTCACTTTTTATATATCCTTCTAGAAATCCATTTTCGGCATCACAATGTGCAATAATAAGTATTCCACCGTATTCCTCAATCTTTTCACACAAAGTTACAGGGGTAACTCTATCTGCTGATTCATCTTCGTCACCTTGTTCAACTGAACCTATACCACAATCTAATAAAAAAAGGTCTAGATGGTTTTTGGGTGTACCTTCAGGAAATATAACATTAAAATGTTTGCCATAACAAGTTAATTCAACCCCCGGCAGAATTAGCTTACCGTTAAGCTTGTTTTTTAATTCACAATTTTTATCAACAATTTCTTTAATCCTATAATAGCCTTCTATAGTATTATGATCAGTTATTGCTATTATTGCTGTATCGCTTTCAGCAAACCTTTGTATTAACATCTCATATTCATTTTGGTCAGTATTTTCTTTTTTACTTTTTATGTAACATTTAGATGCCGGAGAATGTACATGGAGATCAGCTTTTAGATACTGACCAAATTTACCGTTTCTCACAATCCTCTTATAAACTGTCATTATTTCTTTTTCAATATGGTCTTCCATTTTCACCAACCTTTTTGAGTGGCAGGAAGCCACTCCTCTTCAATAAAAGCGACTATGGCATATAAC
>DIRM01000019.1 GCA_002427545.1 Mageeibacillus sp. UBA5436
TTTTCCAGATTTATCTTTAACAGGAATAACTTGTGAAGATTTATTTTTACAAGATATTCTTTTAGAAAAATCTGCCGCTAGTATTAAAATCTTACAAAAGGCACTTGAACAAACTGAATTAACATTGCTTTTTACTATCCCTCAAAAAATTCATCATCAACTTTGTAAAGTTTTATATATTTTGTCAGGAGATGATCAACAAAATTTTATCTTACCTGTTTTGCCCAATTCTTCTTTAAAGTATTTTTATCAATTTGGTCAAAATACGCTTTCTAATCTTGAATTTAAAGAAGAATTAAATGAAAAATCTACCTTTTATTTTAAACAAAAGTCTGGTCGGAAATCCTTTCATTTTGCTATTTATCAAAGTTTAGAAGATTTTCAAATAAATTCTACTCAAAAATCAATACCTTGTGAGCTCAATATAATTTTAAGTGAAAAGCCTGAAATTTCTCCGCATAATTTTTATTTAGAAAAACATATTTCTACACTCGCGGATTTAAGTCAAAGTTGCTTTTTGTATATGAGTCCACCATTTGGTGAATCAACCACCGATTATGTTTATGCTGGTCGCAGCTATATCTTTGAAAAAGAAACTATCCTAGCAAAATCTACATTATTTGAATCCGATTTAATGATTGCGGATATCGATTTAGAAATCCTCAATCAAAATAATTATTTTAATGCTGATCAATATCACGCTTCTAGTATTGTTGTTGAGCCTCCTCTCCACTCAGAACAAATTGAACAACAAAATAATAATAACTCAAATTATGACTTTGAATTTTATCGAGAGTTTTTGCAAAGCCCTTTTTTACCTGATGATATCAATCTTCGTCCTGCATTCTTTGAATCGGTTCTAAATTTAACAGCTCATGCTTTAGCTAAACGTTTACAACATATTAATGATTCCAGAGTGATTTTAGGTTTATCGGGAGGTTCAGATAGTACTTTAGCCATTCTTATTGCCATTCGAGCCGAAAAGATTTTAGGTAAAAATAATCGACAAATTTTATGTGTTAGTATGCCCGGTTTTGGAACCACAAAAAGAACTTATGATAATACTAAAAACTTAGCTAATATTTGTGGAGCAAATTATTTAGAAATTAAAATTCATGATGCTATTACTCAACATTTTTTAGATATTGAACAAGATCCCGAGAATCAAGACATCACTTATGAAAATGCCCAGGCTAGAGAACGAACACAAATTTTAATGGATCTTGCCAATCAAAGAGGCGGTATTGTATTAGGAACAGGAGATTTGTCTGAATCTGCTTTAGGTTTTGCAACTTATGGCGGTGATCATTTATCGATGTACCATATTAATGCTGGTATCCCCAAAACATTATTACGTCATTTAATAAAATATGAGGCAGAAAGGTATCAAAAAAAGACTGAACATTTAGCTAAAGAGTTTTCTGAAACTTTATTTGATATTTTGAATACGCCAGTTAGTCCAGAATTATTGCCACCTAAAGATGGTGAAATCGCTCAAGAAACAGAGCATATTGTCGGACCTTATGAATTACATGATTTTTTCTTATATTATTTTATAAAACATCAATTTAAACCGCGCAAAATTCTGTTTATGGCAGAACAAGCATTTGCAGATAAATACGATCAAGCCATAATCTTACATTGGCTTACATTATTTATTAAAAGGTTTTTTAATAATCAATTCAAGCGTTCTGCAATGCCTGATGGCCCATCTATTTTAGATATTTCTTTATCGCCACGTAAAGGTTTATTTATGCCAAGTGATGCTGTCAGCAAAATTTGGCTTGACGATTTAGAAAATTTAGAAAAGATTGAATCTTAAGTTTAGATTTATGAGAAAACTATGCCAGAATTACCAGAAGTTGAAACAATACGCCGTTCATTATTAAAAAATATCGATAAATTCTTTATTTCAGAGATTATTATCTATCATCCTGACGTCCTGTTGAATATTGAAAATTTTTCTTTAAAAAATTGGAAAATTCAAAATATTAGAAGGCGTGGCAAATATCTATTATTTGATTTACAAAAATATTTTGATGTTTTAAACCCTCCATCTGAAAATAATAAAGCTTTCAATTCAATTTCCAAGGAAACTAAAGCTATAAATCAAAATTCATCATTTTCAAATGATCCATCTATATCGCAAAAAATGACCATGCTGATTCATTTACGGATGACTGGTAAATTATTAATAGAGGAGAAAGATGTTTTACCAGCCAAACATACTCATGTGCGCTTTCTTTTTGAAAATGGTAAATCTTTGGATTTTAATGATGTTAGACGTTTTGGGCGTATAAAATTATTTAAGTCAGGAGAAGAATTTCAAGATCAAGGTCTAGCAAATTTAGGGCCTGAACCTTTAAGTGATGAATTCACAAAGGATTATTTTTTACAAACTTGCCAGCATCATCGTAAAAGCCAAATCAAATCTCTTTTACTTAATCAAAAGGTAATTGCAGGGATTGGAAATATTTATGCAGATGAAAGCTTGTTTAGAGCCAAGATTCGACCTGATAGGCTTATCGGAGATATCTCACAAAAAGAATTAATTAATCTTCATCAGATTATTCCTGATATTTTGGAAGAAGCTATTGGTCATCGTGGTACCTCTTTTCGTGATTATGTTGATGGATTTGGAAATAAAGGTTTTTTCCAATTACAATTAGCTGTTTACCACAAAACAGGCCAACCTTGTCCTATTTGTAAAACTCCAATCCAAAAAATAAAGGTAGCTGGTCGCAGTTCTCATTTTTGCCCTCATTGTCAAAAATAAAACATTCTTGAATAGATATTAGAGATATCTTTAAAAATAATTCTGCCTGTGAGATTTTTTCACAGGCAATTATTAATGCATCTTCATTTATTTAGAATCATCGTTTTATTTAATATTTTAAAAAATGATTAACGATAAGGAGCAATTTCAATCCAATAACCATCTGGATCTTCAATAAAATAAACACCCATCTTTTCATTTTCTAAACAAACAACACCCATTTCTTTATGAAGGGCTAATGCTTTTTCATAATCTTTAACTCTAAAACATAGATGTATTTCATTATCATCTAAATCATAAGGTTCTGGATGGTCCCTTAACCAGGTAATTTCTAATTCAAAATTATCATTAAAATCAACATAATAGACGATAATATAACTACCATCCTTTGCTTCTTTTCTTCTTTTTTCTTTTAAACCAAGAGCTTCACGATAAAAGCGATCTGATTTAGCTAAATCAATTGTATTAATATTCATATGATCCATTTCAAACTTCATTTTTTACCTTCTTTCATTCTGTCATTTACTCTTTTTTTCTTATTTTAAAATTAATTTTTTAAATTATATGTTTCGTTAATTTTCACAGGAATACTGTTTCAATTAATTATAGTATAGAAAAAAGGAGATAAAATTAATAATTTTGTGATTAATGTAACAAATAACTATGTTACAATTTTATAATGAATATGAAAAAAAAGAAAAAACCGATAAATGAAAAAATAGGTGTTCCTAATTTATCAGAAACTTATTCGGATGTCATTAAGGACAGTCTTGATAAAAGGGTCTATGCTGTTAAAATTCCTGGATTAATCAAACTTTTGTTTGTTGCTGTTTTAATTATCAGTTTTATTGTTTTAAACGTCATTATCTCTAATATTTTAAATCGTAATTATTATATTATATATTCCGTTTTACAATTAATAAGCGTTATTTTTGTTCTATTTGTCGTTCACAAAGATCGGGATCCTTCTTATGTTTTATCTTGGACGATTATCATTCTAGCTTTTCCAGTTGTTGGTTTTTTTATTTACTTTTTTTGGGGCAGAAGATCTCGTTTTAATGGAGATCGTAAAAAAGCAAAAAATATCAAAAATGAGATGGCACCTTATATCGATCCACAAATAAAAAATTATGCTTCTTTTTTAAGGCAATATCCTGAGAATCGTTTACAAGCATCTTTTCTTAGTAAACAAGGATTCCCTGTTTATCGTAATACAACATGTAAATATTATTCTCTCGGTGAAAAGAAATTCGTCGATATGTTTGAAGATATGCGAAAAGCAAAACGTTTTATTTTTTTAGAATATTTTATTTTAGCTGATGGTTTAATTTGGCAAGAAGTTGAAAATATTATTATTCAAAAGGCTCAAGAAGGTGTCGAGGTAAGACTTCTTTTTGATGATTTTGGTAGTATTATCAAGGCACCAAGTAATTTAATGAAAAAATTACGTTCTCATAATATTAAAGTTTATAATTTCAATCCTGTTGCTAGATATATTTCTCGGCTTTATATCAATTTTCGTAATCATCAAAAATGCTGCATAATTGATGGCCAAATTGGTTACACCGGTGGCACAAATTTAGCAGATGAATATGCCAATTTACATGAACGTTTTGGCCATTGGAAAGATACGGCCATTCGACTGGAAGGTGATGCTGTCTGGGGTCTCACTTCCATGTTTTTAGCAATGTGGCAAAGCGAAAGTAATGAACCTGAGACTAATCTCATCCAGTATATGCCAAATTTTCATAAACAAAATTTATCAATCGAAAAACAAGGTTATTTTATGCCATATGAAGATGGCCCTTTAAATAATCCTAAAAATCCAGCCGAAGATATTTATCGATCTATTATTAATAATGCCAAAGACTATCTGTATATCTGCACACCTTATTTTATAGTTGATGATTCAATGGTGCGAGATATTTGTCGAGCTGCACAATCTGGCGTTGATGTTCGATTATTGACACCAGGAAAGCCAGATAAATGGTTTGCTTATGTTGTCACACAATCATATTATGAAAAATTGCTAGAATCTGGTGTTATAGTTTTACAATATACACCTGGTTTTATTCATGCCAAAACAATTATTGCAGACAATCATGTCATTACGGGATGTATCAATTTTGATTATCGTAGCTTTCACTTGCATTTTGAAAACTCTGTTTATATCTGTGGTGATCCTGTGATTAATGATATTTATCAAGATTTTATTGAAACATTTAAATTATCAACACCCGTCGAGTTGGAAAAATGGCGTAAACGTAATCCTTTTCGAAAATTTCTAGAAGCTTTCATGCGTATCTTTTCACCCCTTCTCTAATCTTACGATTAATAAACAAGGGATAGAAAAGTATGTTTGAAAAATGTATCGCTGTACTTTATATGCTATATTTTTATAAATATTTAATAATAGATTTTAGAGGGTATTATGTCTGAAAAAAATAGAGGATTTATTACAACAAAAGTTGGTTTATTGTTTCATTTTGGTAAAGATAATGAAGAAATATTAGTCGAAAATTTTATAAATTTATTAATTAAAAAAAATATTTCTTTTCATTGTTTAAATGATAATGATTTTGACTTAACCATATCTCAACTCATTGAAAATATTAATCATCAAGAACAAATCGATTTTACACAATTAAAAGAAAGTAAAATTGATGAAAATGTTTTATTCTTTTCTGGTTTTACAAGAGAAGAAATGGAAAACTTTTTAGAAATCTTACGTGATCCACGATATCCTCGCTTTGAATTAAAAGCTGTAGCGACAAAAACCAATCAAAATTTTTTATTAAATGAATTAATTCAAGAATTACGACAAGATCGCATGGTCATTTCATATGTCATTGCTTTAAGAAAAGGAATTAATCTTTTAAAAGAAAAATCTGAAATTGTTAACAATATTAATTTAAAAGAAGAAATCGAAAATGAAATTGTAGCTATTGAAGAAATTCTAATTAATATAAATAATATTTTTGATATTAATGTCTTTAAAGATAAAATTTCAAAAGTAAAATTATTAATCAAAGAAATTGATGAAAATAGTCATTATTAAATTTATGTATAAAGCAATATTTAAAATTTATAAAATAAAATAATTATAATATTCAAACTCTTTTTTGAAGTTATTAACATTAATTCACCAAGTTATTAACATTAATTTGTAAAATACTTGCTTATTTCATATCCTTTTGTAGAGTTATTAACATTATTAACATTATTATTGACTTTATTAATTGTAAAAACTTTTCCATTTTTATGAATTTATCTTGTATTTTTACAACTTTTAAGCCCTATTTATTTCTGTTAGTATAGTTTAACTAACTTCAAATGAATGATCATTTAATTATTGGAAGAGGAAAAATATGCAAGAACAAAATGTTCAATCGCTATGGCAAAATGTCTGCCAAAATTATTTAGAAAAAGAAGTTCCGACTCTAACCTATACAACATGGCTAAAACCAATTGAACCTATTCTTTACGATGACGAAACATTTATTTTATCTGTACCAAATCAGATTTCTAAAGATTTTGTTTTAAATTATAAAGAATTAGTTAGCAATGCTCTTACTTTAGTTACACAAAAAAAATTTAATATTAAAGTTGAAATTAATGCAAAAGAAAATTTAGCAGAAATGAAAAATTTCGAAAAAAATATTTTGGAAAAAAATGATATAGATAATTCTAATACTAATAAAGATATTCTAAATCCTTTTTATACCTTTGATAATTTTGTAGTCGGTTCTGGTAATCGCTTTGCACATGCTGCCTGTGTAGCAGTTGCTTCTATGCAAAATAGCTCCAATTATAATCCTTTATTTCTATATGGTGGATCTGGTCTTGGCAAAACACATTTAATGCATGCAATAGGAAATTACGTTATCAAAGAATTCCCTGAAAAAAAAGTTGTTTATGTTAATTCGGAGAACTTTATTAATGAATTTATTCGCGCTATTCGTTTTAATAAATTTGAACCATTTCGAAATAAATATCGTATGACAGATTTACTATTATTTGATGATATTCAATTTATTGAGGGTAAAGAACAAATGCAAGAAGAATTTTTCCATACTTTTAATGCTTTATATGAAGTAGGAAAACAAATTGTTATGACATGCGATAAACCACCTCAATCACTCGCAACTCTAGAAGAAAGATTAAAAACAAGATTCTCAAGTGGCATAACTATTGATATTAATCCGCCAGATTATGAAACAAGAATTGCAATTCTATTACAACTCGCACAAACACATCATGTTAATTGGCCTGATGATGTATTTGATTATATTGCTACTCATATTTCTTCTAATATAAGAGAATTAGAAGGTGCTTTTAAAACACTATATGCCTATTCCATGTTGGGTGGTGGTATCAATTTAGAAACAACACATAATGCACTTCGAGATCAAATTGATCCACGTTCTGTAAAGAGCTTAAGTTCTGATTTAATCATGAATGTCACCGCCAATTATTATAATGTGACCAAAAATGACTTAATTTCAAAAAAACGAAGTTCTGAAATTGTTTTACCTAGACAAATTGCTATGTATTTATGTCGTTCTTTACTTAATATGACTTACAAAGATATAGGAGTTGATTTTGGTAATAAAAATCACGCTACAGTCATGCATGCATACGATAGAATTAAATCTGAATTAGACACAAATTTTGAATTAGAACAAGCAATTAAAGAAATTAAACTACGATTAAATCCAATTTAAACGTAGAATTGTTATATTACTTATTCATAATTTTTTCCACATTTGTGAATAAGTAATGGTTAATAAAAGAAAGAGAAATGTTAATAAAATTTTTTTGTTAAACATGTGAATAAATACCATTTTATTATCATTCAATTCACATGCTTATTGACAGTAAAAAAGCCGATGCTTTACGATAAAACTTTAGTTTTTAACAAAATTCACAGTATATAATAATAGCTAAGAATATAAGTTAAGTTATAGTATAATGAGAATGTAAAAATGAAAAAATATTTTTTCAAAATTAAATATTTATAAAATTATAAAAATAGATATAATTAGTTAATTAAAAAAATATAATCCTAAAGAAGATAAAGCTATTATCAGAAAGGAAAAGAACATGAAACTTATCTGCTCAAAAAATTTATTAAATGACGCAATTACTATGGCACAGAAAGCAATTGCAACCAGGTCTACCCTACCTATTTTGGATGGTTTATTATTCGAAGCAGAAAGTGATGAATTAACGATAACTGGTTATGATTTAGAAACAGGTATTGAGTGTAAAATAGATACTGATGTTCTCAGACCGGGTAAAATTGTTGTTAATGCCCGAATGATTGGTGATATCGTCAGAAAATTACCAGAAGATTTAGTAAATATAGAAGTTGAAGAAAATTTTGTTATTAATATAACATCAGGCAAAGCAAAATTTAAAATTAATGGTATTGAATCAAAAGATTTTCCAAAAATCCCAATTGTTGAAGAAGCAGAACAATTAAAAGTACCTCAAAGAGTTTTAAAAGATATGATTAGCCAAACTATTTTTGCAGCAAGTAATGATGAAAATAGGCCTATTTTAAATGGAATAAAAGTTATTGCTCAAGGTCATCAATTAGAATTAATAGCTATTGATGGATTTAGATTGGCAATACGTCGTGAAGAATTTGAAGAAGAATTAGTAGATTTATCTTTTATAGTTCCAGCAAAAGCAATGAAAGAAGTTGCTGGAATTCTTGATCCAACAGATAATCCAGTTAAAATCTACCCTTCACATAATCATATTTTATTTGATACTGGTTCAGTAAAATTAGTTTCTCGTCTTTTACAAGGTGATTATATGGATTATCATAAAGTTGTACCTAATGAAGTGATGAGTAAAATTCTTTTAAAAACAAAAGATATGTATCAAGCTATTGATAGAGCTTCTTTAGTTATTAATGTTGATCAAAGACGCTTCCCTTTTACTTTAAAGAGTGAAAATCAAAATACTTTAAGTATTTCTTCAAAAACAGATATTGGGGCAGTACATGAAGAAATTGCAATTGAATTGCAAGGCGAAAATATTGATGCAGATTATAATCCAAAATATTTTATTGATGTATTACAAAATGTTCCAATTGAAGACATTAGTTTAGAATTTTCTGGAACGTTTGGTCCATGTTTAATAAAACCATTAGAAGGTAATCAATTTTTATATTTAGTCTTACCTTTAAGACGTTAATATTAAATAATCTGAAATAGGCGTAAAAGAAATGAAAGATAATTCATTAACTTTTCGCCTAATTTTCATAATATTCAAAACTTATAAAATAGAAAAACAACTTGCGCTTGTTAGCGCTCTCAGATGAAAATAAATCAAATCGAATTAAAAAATTTTAGAAATTATGAAAAAGAAATAATTAAATTTTCTTCAGGAACAAATGTTTTTATTGGACAAAACGCTCAAGGTAAGACAAATATTCTAGAAGCAATTTATTTATGTGCTTCTGCTCGCTCTCACCGTACAGGCAAAGACATAGAGCTCATAAAAGATGGGCATTCATTTTATCAAGTCAAAATTAATTTTGATGGTGAAGAATTAAAAGATCAATCATTAAAAATAGAATATCGAACAGAACCTAGATTAATGAGAGATATTTATTATTGTGATATTAAACAAGATAAAATAGGTGATTTATTTGGTCTCTTTCACGCTGTTATTTTTGCACCAGAAGATTTAATGTTAATAAAAGATGGGCCTTCTGTGAGAAGACGTTTTTTAGATGTTTTGATTTCTCAAATAAGGCCTTTATATTTTCGTAATTTGCAATTATTTCAGCAATATTTAAGACAAAGAAATCAACTTTTAAAAACATTAAAAGAAATGCTTTTTCAGAAAAAAATTAATCCAAAATCTTTTCAAGCTGAATTATATGATTTTAATCTAATTCAATTATCTATTTGGACAGAGAAATTAGCTGAGACAGAAACTGAAATAATTTTGATGAGAGAAAAATACATAGAAAAGATTCAACAATATGCTGGCGAGGCATTAGCTACAATTTCTGATCAAACAGAAAAATTAAAAATTAATTATAAAACAATTTCTAATATTGATACTAAAGCAGATAAAAAAACGATATATAAACAATTATTAAATCGTTATGAAAATCAAATAGATAATGATATTCAAAGAGGAAATACTGGTAGTGGTACACATCGTGATGATTTAGAAATTTATGTTAATGATAATTTATTAAAAGAGAGAGGTTCTCAAGGACAACAGAGATCAGCTGTTTTGTCGATAAAATTAGCTGAATTAAAAATTATTGAGAATGAAACACAAGAAAAACCTGTGCTTTTATTAGATGATGTTATGTCAGAATTGGATGAAAAAAGAAGGGTACATTTGTTTTCAGCCTTTGAAGATAATCAGGTTTTTATAACTTGTACAGAATTAGCTCAAATATATCCAAAATTTAAGGGAAAATTGATTGATGCTGAAGAGAATTCTCAATTTTTAGAAGAAAAAGATAATGATAAGTATTTTGATCATACTGAGTTGACTGAAATACAAGTAAAAACCTCTAAAAATAGCCTTAAAAGTGATTTATCTTTAATTAATGAAAATGGATACATTCACTTTTATAAAATTGATAAAGGTACCGTAAAATCACAAATTTTGGTATAATAGATTAGTTGAGTATTAATTAAATTTTTAATTATTGATATATATTATTTTAAAGGATAGAAAAATTTGTTTATTCATATTGGTGGAGAATATACTATTTCAGATTTATGGATAATTGGTATATTTGATCTCGATCAAACAACAACTTATGGCAAAGATACGGCAAATTTCTTGAAAAAACAAGAAGAATTAGGCCGATTAGATATTGTCAGTGCTGATTTACCCAGATCATTTGTTGTAACTTTAGATCGAGTGTATCTATCCCCTATCTCAGCAAAAACATTAATTGAAAGATCGAATGATAAAACAAACATAAGTTCTTTTATATAAAGGAAGGCAAATAATTATGCTTAGAAAATCTTTATTTTACGCAAATGATGAATCAAATAAGGGATCCGATCAAGGATTTTCTGAATTATTGAGGCGTGCAGATGAGGATGCAAAAAATCGAGAAAATCAAGTTAATATAGATGAGTTTGATGATGTTGATGATTTAGAGGAAGTTCAGAATATAGCTAAAAATCCTCGAGCTTTATTAGATGATTTTAAAGAAGATAAATCAGAACAAGCACGTCTACAAAATTTTGATACAACAAATGAATCTGAATATAAAGATGATGATATTCAAGTTTTAGAAGGCTTAGAAGCAGTTAGAAAAAGACCAGGTATGTATATTGGTGATACTTCGCCAAGAGGTCTTCATCATTTAATCTATGAAATTGTTGCAAATTCTGTTGATGAAGCATTAGCTGGACGTTGTGATGAAATTAAAGTAACGGTCTTCCCTGACAATTCAATTAAAGTTGAAGATAATGGAATAGGTATCCCTGTAGGTATTCATCCACAAAAAGGTATTCCAACTGTTGAGGTTGTTCACACTATTTTGCATGCTGGTGGAAAATTTGGTTCAGGTGCATATAGCGTTTCTGGTGGTTTACATGGTGTTGGAGCTGCTGTTGTTAATGCTTTATCTGAATGGATGGAAGTTGAAGTTCATCGTGATGGACAAATTCATAAAATTAGATTTGAAAAAGGTAAAACTGTTGAACCATTAGCCATTGTTGGTGATACCAATAAACATGGTACAATTACACACTTCAAACCAGATCGAGAAATTTTTGAGAATGATGTTGTTGATTTTGATTTAATGATAAATCGTTATCGAGAAATGGCTTTCCTAAATCCTGAAGTTAAATTTATTTTACGTGATTTTAGAACAGATTCTCCAATTGAAAAAGATTTTCATTATGAAGGTGGTATTATTTCTTTCGTTGAATACTTAAATCGGCATAAGGAAGTTCTAATAGATGAGCCCATTTATTTTACTGAGGAACAAAATGATATTTTTGTTGAAGTTGTCATCGAATATAATGATAGTTATGTAGAAAATATATATAGTTATTGCAATAATATCGCAACATTAGAAGGCGGAACTCATCTAACTGGTTTTCGCTCTGCCCTAACAAAAACATTAAATGATTATGCGAGAAAATATAATTATATTAAAGATAATGAGGCAAATTTATCTGGAGAAGACACGCGAGAAGGAATTTCTTCAATTATTTCTGTAAAAATGCCAAATCCACAATTTGAAGGTCAAACCAAAACAAAATTAGGTAATTCAGAAGTTAGAACGATAGTTGAAAGCGTTGTAAATCAACAATTAGCCATTTATCTAGAAGAAAATCCAGATATTGGCAGAATTATTATGAATAAATGTCTATCTGCTGCTAGGGCAAGAGCCGCAGCAAGAAAGGCTAGAGATTTAACTCGAAGAAAAACGGTATTTGAATCAAATGCTTTACCAGGAAAATTGGCTGATTGTCAATCTAAAGATCCTGAATTCTGTGAACTATTTATTGTTGAAGGTGATTCGGCTGGTGGTTCTGCAAAGCAAGGTAGAGAAAGAAAATATCAAGCTATTTTACCTTTATGGGGAAAAATGCTGAATGTTGAAAAATCTACACCTGATAAGGTTTATGATAATGATAAATTATTGCCGGTTGTTCTTGCAGTTGGTGCAGGAATCGGCTCAGATTTTGATCTTTCTAAAATTCGATATCATAAAGTAATTATTATGGCTGATGCAGATGTTGACGGTTCTCATATTAGAACTTTATTGTTAACTTTTTTCTATCGTTTTATGAGACCATTAGTAGAAGCAGGTTGTGTTTATTTGGCTTCTGCCCCATTATATCGTGTTTTTCATGGTCAAGAAGAAGAATATGCTTATGATGAAGAAGATGTTGAAAAAATTAAACAACAAAGAAATTGGGAAAATCCTAGAATTCAACGTTTCAAGGGTCTTGGAGAGATGCAACCAGAACAATTATGGGATACAACCATGAATCCAGAAAAACGTCATTTAATTAAAGTTACTGTAGGCGAAGCGCAAGAAGCAGATAATACCTTATCTTTATTAATGGGAGATAAGGTTGAACCAAGGCGAGAATTTATTAAAGAGAATGCTAAATACGCTCAATTAGATTAAATTTCTAATTACTATATTATGATCATTCCTTTCGTTTTAGACATTTTGAAAAATGCTTAATTTATAGAAATATTTTATTAGTCATATATATAATAGGATATATATATTATATAGAGATAAGTTAAAACAATTAGTTTCAGACTTATCTCTTTTTTTGTTTCACGTGAAACAAAAATGACTTTAATAATCATAATTATAAATTTAATGGAATGTTTCACGTGAAACATTTTGATAAATTATTAAAAATACTAAAAATCTTAAAAATTTAAAGAAAGCCTAATCAATTTTTGATAAGATATATATTAATTAAAGAAAATTTAGAAAGAGTAATATAATGATTTTTTCTATAGTCAATCAAAAAGGTGGAGTTGGAAAAACAACAACAGCCGTAAATTTAGCCGATCAATTAGCTAGAAGTAAAAAAAAGACTTTATTAATAGACCTTGATCCACAAGGTAATGCAACATCAAGTTTTGGATTAGATAAAAATGAACAAAACTTAACCATTTATGATGCTCTTATCAATCAAAAATCGTTAACGGATATTATTATTCCTAATATTCGCAAAAACCTTGATATTATTCCTGCCAATATTGATTTGGCTGGAGCTGAAATAGAAATGGTTTCAATTGTTTCACGTGAAACAATTTTAGATTCTTTAATTAATAAAGAATTAAAAAAACAATATGATATTATTTTAATAGATTGCGCACCTTCATTAGGTTTATTAACGATTAATGCCTTAGTTGCCTCTGATGCTATTGTTGTTCCTATTCAGGCAGAATATTATGCTTTAGAGGGTGTTACTCAATTAATTAATACTTTTAATATGATTAAAGAGAGTTTAAACCCGAATCTTGTCATTTTTGGAATCATTATTACAATGTTTGATACGCGCACACAATTATCACATCAAGTTGCCGAAGAAATTAATAATTATTTTGACACTTATGTTTTTGAAACAGTAATACCACGAAATGTACGTTTAAGTGAGGCTCCAAGTTATGGCATTCCTATTCAGGAACATGATAAATGGTCTAAAGGAGCTAGAGCTTATAAAGCTTTAGCAAAAGAATTTATTCAGAGAATGGATAAAGATTCAGTTTGAGAAATCAATTAAAAATAAGAAAAGTAAACTAAATATTATTGTTTGAATCATATTATGTAAAAATAAATTTGAACTAAATATAAATAATAAGAGATATTTTGCTAATTAAAAGGTTATGGAAAAGATGAGTACAAAACAAAATAAAAATCAAAAAGGTTTAGGAAAAGGTTTAGGTGCCTTATTAGGTCAAACCGAAACAGAATTTTTAAAAGAAAAGAATGTTAGTGAAAAGGTTCTTGAATTGTCTATTGATGAGATTAGTCCAAATAAAGAACAACCAAGAAAAGTTTTTGATCAAAGCAAATTAGAAGAATTAGCTAAATCGATTAAAGAACATGGGATTCTAGAACCGATGATTGTCATAGAGAAAAAAAATCCAGATTATTATATGATTATTGCTGGAGAAAGGCGCTGGCGTGCTGCAAAAATTGCTGGACTTAAAAAAGTGCCTGCTATTATTCGTGATCTTGAAGATCATTTAATTCTACAACATTCCATTATCGAAAATATTCAAAGAGAGGATTTGAATCCTATAGAACAAGCCATAGCTTTTCAAAATTTAATAGATCAATATAGTATGACGCAAGAAATGTTAGCTGAACAATTAGGTAAAAGTAGATCGGCTATTGCCAATACAGTGCGTCTTATTAACTTACCAGATGAGATTAAACAAGAATTAGTCAATAGTAATATTTCAGCAGGACATGCAAGATGTCTTTTAAGTTTAAAAACAGAAGAAGATCAAATTAATGTTTGTGAGACAATTATTCAAGAAGGATTAAATGTTAGACAAACAGAACAATACATCAATCAATTATTAACGCCAAAAGTAAAATCTATTAAAAGTAAGGAAAGATCTTCCGCTTATCTCTTGAGCATTAAAAAAGTTGAAACAGATCTCTCTAAATCTCTTGGGACAAAAGTTAAATTAAGAGATAAAAATGGCAAAGGAAAAATCGAAATAAATTATTCAAACAATGATGAATTAGAAAGATTATTAGATTTATTAAAATAATAAATTTTATAAATATAAATTATAAATAAAACAAGATAAATTAAAGAGGAGGATTGAAAATGGACTTGTATAGCATAGGAGAAATGTTAATAGACTTTATTCCGGGTAATGAAAAAGATAGCTATATTAAAAAAGCTGGTGGGGCTCCAACTAATGTCGCTATAGCAGCATCAAAAAATGGATTGGATGCAGGCATGTGCTGCTCAGTAGGTGATGATGATTTTGGTCGCTTCTTGCTTGACACATTGAGAGAATATAATGTCAAAATTATCAAATCAGATCTTTGTCAAAATGCTATAACAACCATGGCTTTTGTTTCCTTAGATGAAAGCGGTGACCGAAGTTTCACTTTTGCCAGAAAACCCGGTGCAGACATGTTTATTGAAGACCAAGATGTCAAAGAAGAAGATATTAAGAATGCAAAAATCGTCCATGCTGGTTCTTTTACTCTTTCTGGCTCTCCCTGTCATGAATCCACTTTAAAAGCTTTAAAATTAGCGCATGATAATCAAAAAATAGTTAGCTTTGACTTAAATTATCGCGATATTGTTTGGGATGGTGATAGTGAAGCTTGCAAAAAAGCGGTGCATGAATGTTTACCGTATATTGATTTTATGAAAATATCCGATGAAGAAGAATGTTTTTTAACTGATGATAAAATGGAATTACAAGAATTCTTTAAAGCAAGTAATCTGTCCTTATTAGTCAAAACATTAGGTGCTGATGGTGCAGAATGCTATTATCAAGATCAAATAATTAAAGTCCCCGGAAAGAAAGTTAAAGCAGTCGATACAACAGGCGCAGGTGATGCATTTTGGGGAGGATTCCTTTCTTATCTTCTCTTTAATAATGTTGAAGAAATCTCTGATCTACATGCAACTTTAATAAAAAAAGCTTTGGAATATGCAAATGTATCTGGTTCACTTTGTGTTATGAAGAAGGGAGCGATTGTTGCAATCCCAACTCGTTCAGAAATAGAAGCGGAATTAGAAAGAGATTGATTAAATTGTCTATTTAAGTTATTTTGTCCTTAATAAGAAAATTAAATACACTTTTTAGGAAAAGGGAAACAGGTGAAAAACCTGTGCGGTGCCGCCGCCGTAAATGATACTTTTTAGCGAATTGCCACTGAATATAATTTGGGAAGGCAGCTAAATCAGATTAAAGAGAAAGTTTTATATTAAACAATAAAATTCTTTAAGAATTAATCTAATCATGAGCCGGAAGACCTCCTATCAAGTAATAACAAAACAACGAGTCATTGTATGTTATTTATTCTAAAGAAATCAATACGGCTGCAATTCTTTATTTGTAGCCGTTTTTTTATGACTTTCTTAAATAAGTAATATAAAAATTTAGGAGGGACTATGCACAAAACAACAAAAAAATATTTAAGTTTATTCTTAACTTTACTATTATTTCTTTCTCTTTTTCCAATAGAGTTGAATTCAAATGTAGTAAATGCCACATCAATTGATCAGGATCAATTAACAAATAGTTATTTAAATGAAATTAACTATCTGGAAGAAAACAATAATTTAGAAGAGGCTGTTACTGCTGTAAATAATAAGGGCATGACTGTACCAGTTTTTGGTACAGATAGTAATATTAATGATGTTATGCAGGCCTATTTAACAGGTCTAGGATATACAGGCATTACAGTCAGTATTGCTGATCTTGCAGATATTGAAGGTAGTAGTTTTTCTCAATATGCCAAAGTGAATTTAGATGGCCGTTTAGAATATTTTTATGTTAATCCAACCGAAAATGTTTCTGCCGCCAATATGGGTCTTACAAATTATAAGGTAAAGTTTACTTTATCTGACGGCAATCAAACACAAAAAACAGAAGCTAAAACGATTCAATTAAAGTGGGATCGAGATAAAGTCAAAACATTTTTTGATGAGACACTTAATAATTTTAATTTTTCTGAAAATATTACTCCCAATACAGATTTAAATCAGATAATTCAGAATTTTAATTTACCTGCTTATACGGATGGAAAAGATTTTAAAATTTCTTGGGCATCAGATAATGCAGCGGCAAGTGTAGGTAGTTTAAAAAGTGAGTATCAAAATGGACAATTTTTAGATTATTATCCAATTAGCATCAAACAATCTTCTGAAGCTCAAATAGTTAATTTAACAGCAACATTCAAATACAATCGCGGCAATGAAAATATTGATTTTACACATGTATATCAGATTACAGTGCCAGGTATTGATTTGTCTGTGATTAAAGCTGAAATGCAACAAGATTTGGATAATTATTTTACAGTTGATGTGTTAAAGTATTCATATCCTAATGCAGGGATTTCTTTTGATAATCAAAATGTTTTATATGATGTTCAATTACCAAGTTCAGCCAATATCAGAAAAGATACGATAGTAGATGGTAAAGTTGTATCTACAGGCATTAAAGATTTGTATCAAAAATATATTACTTCTGGTTCGGGATTTAGTTTCTATAGTTTTGAAAATCCAACTGATGTAGGCGATGCAGGTATTATAAGAAATGGATTTATAGGGAATATCACTTTGCCAAAATCTGGTGAAAAACCTGTACAAGTTAGTGTCACCATGACTTTAACTCATAGAGACTATGATTTATCGGTACAAAAAACACTGACTTTAACTTTAAATCCTGTTGATTATGAAGAATTAATGGTTGAAGTTAATCGTAAAGCGGAATTGATGGAATTAGTCAAAGAAAATTTCTTTGATATTCTTAACAGTAACCCAAGCAAAATTGGTAATGATCAATCAGAAAAAAATAGCTCTGCCGATCAAATAAAATTTGATTTAAGTAGTTTTAAAGAAGTTCGTTTTAAAAACCCAGATGATCCAACAGATAATACGCTTGAATATATTTATGATTTAAGTCAAGTAGTAGGTGATGGAGTTGAATTAAGCGCTTTACCTGATTGGGAGAATCAAGAAGCTTGGCGATTATTGAGGTCAAGTAATCCACGCTATCTTACACATGAAAATTTAATTGTCACAGAACCACAATATAATACAGATGTGACAATTGATGCCATGTTAAACATACCTTCAATGGAACAATATAAAGATTATTTCCCAGAAGGTGCAAGCACAGACGATGCTAATAAGTTGTCTTCTTTGTTTAATCAAGCAATAATACAGAATATAACCATCCCAGGAAAAGACGGTGAAGCGCCAGATGATTATAAAGATACTATTCAAGCAACCTTAATTGTTGAAGGATCAAAAATACTTCAAGATAAATCTGAACATGCGACAGCTCATCAAGAATGGTTTAATCAAACTGTAGAAATTGCGCGAGATACAGCCTTTATCGATTTTCTAAGTGATACATTAAATGCAGATGAAAATTTAGAAAAATTGGAACTGGATATTAATTCAGGCTGGCTTAATACCATTGATTTTAAAGGGTTTGAAGCAAATACAACTGGTCAAACAAATGGCTCAGCTTCAACTTGGATGTGGTATGTTAAACATAAAGATGGTCAAGATTTTGAGACAATAAGTACCTTAGATCGAAAAGATGCTGAGGCTTATCTACAAGATGGAGATACTTTAAAATTAAAATTTATAAATGATCCACGCTATCCATCTAATGTTCAAGCACAAAAACCAGAAAATCCAATTGACTTAAAAGATGATGCAGATATCAATGGTTGGACTGGCTTTAGAGGAGATGCCGAAAATCAAACACCTGTACGTGAAGTTGAATCAGTACCATCCATTTCCAAAGCTGAAAATTGGTCTTATATAAATGATAATTATAATGAATGGGGTTTCCCTACTTCGATTTCAGATTTGATTTCAATCAATAATCAAACAATATATGCCACAGGAAATCTATTAGTAAAATTAGATGAGAATGGCGATGAACTAAACAGACTTACTTTAGCAGGTAATATTGAATATTTTTCACGATTAGCTTATGGTCGCGGCATGGTATTAGTACCATTACAAGGTGGTGCTTTACAAGCTGTTGATCCAGTAACTATGAAAAGTTTATGGGTAGTTGAAAGCCTTGATTCTTTTGAAAAATGGGAACCAAAAGAAGAAGGTTCATCCGAATGGGTACAAAAATTTTATGGTTTACAAAGTTTAGGATCGACCTATATCGATTTAGCTAATGGTATTGCCTATATACCAATTACTGCAACTGGTAATTTATCCTCAGTTGCTGGTGTTATTCGTGCCATTGATCTTTCTACAGGTAAAGAATTATGGCGTTACAATAATAATAATACAGGTTATTATTGGGGAGGTCTTACCGCAGTAGATCAATATTTATTAATTGGTAACGATGAAGGTAAAATAGAAGTTATAGACAAAAATGGTAATTTAGTAAAAACTTCCGAATCGTATGGTAAAAGCATTCGGACGACTTTAACTCAACAAGATGATAAAATTTACTTTACAACGAATGATGGTGTGTTCCATAGCCTTAAATTTAATTCAACAGACTTAAGTTTTAATGAGCATCAATCCATTAAATTTGCTACATCAAGTACTTCAACTGCAACAATTTTTGAAGGTAAAGCCTATATCGGTGGTATTGGTGGCTGGGGTGCTCCTGGAGTTTTTGCGGTAATTAATTTAACAACGATGCAAGTTGAATTTATTACTGATGATTTAGAAGGTGAAGTTAAGAGTGCACCTTTAGTAATTTATGATAAAAATGGTCAAATTTATGCTTACTTTACAGCAAATACAGAAGCAGGGCTACTTTATGTTTATCATAATGGAAAAGTTGAAATTTCATATCGTCCATCAGAAAATGAAGCACAATATACAACAGCAACACCGATTATTGATGCCAATGGCAATATTTATTATTCAACCGACCAAGCCATTATTTCTTTATCTGCAACAAAAGACGCTAACCTCCATGATTTTGCTTTAGATTTCGGTATCGATTCATTGATAGGAGAAATGGATGTTACAATTTTGAGTGAAGCGCAATTAACCAAACATTCTAAATTTACAATTACAGATGTCACAGATAATATAAAAATGCTTTACGATGAAGATATTAAATCACAATTAGATAATGCAAATTATGTTTCATTCCGTACAGGATTTGAAGGTGAGGTAGAAGGGAACCCAGATGTCTCTATTAATCTTCAAATATTAAATAGCTATTTGGCATTACAAAAAGGACAAGGTTATAAATTATATCGTTTAGTTGGAGATAAATTAAGTGAACAACCCTTAGGAAAATTACGATCAACTGCTTCAATTACATTTACTCAAAAATTAACGGATAATTTTACCTACGTTTTGGCAGCAGTCAATGTTTCAACCACTGAAACAGATGAAACTAATAAACCGAATGAAACTAATAAACCGAGTGAAACTAATAAACCGAGTGAAACAGATAAAACAAATAAAACAGAAAAACCAGTTGAAACTAATAAACCAAAAGAAGATGATATTCAAAATAAGAAAACTGATCAAAAAACAAATAATGACTCAATACATACTAAAAATGTTGTTAAGACCGGTGAAACAGTATATTTAATTCCAATATTAACTTTAGTAAGTTTAGCGGTAATTAGTATAATAACGAAGAAAAAGATAAAAGAAGAAGAAAAAAATAAATGAAAAAACAATTAAAACAAACTTTAATTATTTGTTTAGTACTGTTTATTTCTATAGGATTAATTTCTTGCAAAAACTCTGCCAATACACAGGCAGAGTTTCAGCAGGAAACTGTTTTATCAGAAGAAAAATCAACAGAGGATTTAGAAAATTCTATTGAAAAATCAGGTCAAACTGAAACTTTGAAGAATTCGCAAAATTCTCAAAAATCAACTAATAATAAAACAGAAAAAGTTGACAAAACTAATGCGAATAAAATAGAAACTGAGACAAGTCAAACAAGTCGTGATACGGTAGGAAACACGACAACAAAGGGAACCACAGTTTTAACGACAACAAAAGAAACTACAGTTTCAACGAAAACAAATAAAGAAACAACAAACAATACAACAACTAAAGGTTCAACGACCAATACAACAAATCAAGAGACAACAGTAACAACGACAAGCCCTCCTACAACTGCTCCAACTGTAGCAACAATTCGTGTAACTTTAAGTGTGGATTGTTCTGCTGCGGTTAATGCAGGTAATGAAACAGCACAATTAATTTCAAATAATGGTACTATACTTGGCACAACACTTTATACATTAGATCAAGGTTCGACGGTTTATGATTTAATTATGTCTTCGGGCCTAACTATAGGTGCTAGAGATGGCTATATTTATTCTATTCAATCATTAGGTGAATTTGATGTAAATGGTAAAGGTGGCTGGCATTATTTTGTCAATGGCGCTAAACCTAGTTATGGAGTTATGCAATATACACTGCAAGCAGGAGATCAAGTGACTTTTCAATATACTTTAGATTATTAACAAAATGAAATTATTTTATGATTATCATCCCAAAGTTCGTTTGATTTATTTTTCTACTATTTTAATAATTAGTATGTTAACAATAAATCCAATTTGGGTATCTTTGACTTTTATTTTTTCTTCAATCGCTTTGATTGATCTCTACGACTTTAAATTTTATCTCAAGCGTTTATTTTCGATGCTCCCAATTTTAATTTTATTAATACTTATGAATACTATATTTAATAGTCGTGGTTTAACGGTTTTATTTCATTTAGTTGAAGGAAAACCCATCACTTTAGAAGCTTTGCTTTACAGTTTTTTTAGTGGATTGGCTTTAATTAGTATTTTACTTTGGTTTCATACTTGGAATAATTTTATTAAAAGTGATGAAATATTAGAAATCTTTGGACAAAAATTACCGACTATTGGCCTAATGTTGAGTATGATTTTAAAATATATTCCAGATACTGTAAAAGAAGCTAATGCAATTACCTTAAATCAAAAAGCCTTGTTAGGAGAAGAAAAGCTAAAAAAACAAGATAGAATTAAATTGAGCATCAGCCTTTTTAGTATTTTACTTAGTGTTAGTATGGAGAATGCTTTACAAACAGCAGATAGCATGCAGTCAAAAGGCTATCCTTCTGAAAATAGAAAAACTTATGTTAAAAATCAATTTAATTCAAAAGACAGATTCTTATCTATTATTTTTGTAAGTCTCTTTCTTCTGCACATCATTACCTTAATTTTTGGAGGTAGTAAATTTGCTTATTATCCATTTATTATTTGGCAAAATTTTGAACAAAATTTCTACATCTCAATACTATCCGTCATGAGCTTTTCTTTTATTTTGGTATTTCCTTATATTTTAAATATTATTGATAGATTAAAATGGAAAAAAATCCTTGAAAAAGAAAAAATTAATTCAAAACAAATAAAGAGTGGTCTCATCATTTATGAATAAAAAAAATACGCTAATTCAAATTAAAAATTTTTCTTTTGCCTATGCTATTGAGCCACAAAAACTAGTATTGGAGGAAATAAACCTAGAAATTGAGCTTGGTACCTTTAATGTTTTTTGTGGAATGAGTGGTAGCGGCAAAACGACGTTATTACGTCATTTAAAATCTGAAATAACGCCAAAAGGAAAGATAAAAGGCGAAATTTCATTTTTCTTAGAAAATGAAAATCTAGAAAAAAGAATACCTAAAATTGCTTTTGTAATGCAAAATCCAAATAATCAAATTATTATGGATACGGTCTGGCATGAGCTAGCTTTTGGTCTTGAAAATCAAGGCATCTCTTCAGCCGAAATAGAAAGAAGAATTGCTGAAATAACCAATTTTTTTGGTATAGAAGAATGGTTAAATCAATCGGTTGATCATTTATCAGGTGGAGAAAAACAGATTCTCAATTTGGCATCTAATTTAATTATGCAGCCAGATATTTTAATTTTAGACGAGCCAACTACACAATTAGATCCCATTGCCAAACGTGATTTTTTGCAAATGCTTTTTTATATTCATGCTGAGACTGGTATTACAATTTTAATTTCTGAACATAATTTAAATGACTTATTAGAAAAAGCGGATCAAGTTATTTTTTTAGATCAGGGTAAAATTGCCTACAAGGGTGAGCCGAGAGCATTAGCAACCTATTTAATCAAGAAAGACTTAGCTTATCAAAAAGCATTACCAATTCCATCACTTATGCAAAAATACATTGTTCAAGATAAACCAGCTTTAAGCATAATTGAAGGTAGAGAAAACCTCAAAGAGTTTATAAAAGGTCAAAAAAACATAGAGCAAATAGGTTCTGATACAAAGGTATTAAAATTAAAAGAAAAACAGAATTCTGATAGATTAAACGATAATTTAATTAATCAAGATCAATTTGATATCACAACAAAACAGGAAATTTTCGTACAAGCCAATAAGCTTTGGTTTCGTTATCAAAAAAATTCTGATTTGATCTTGAAAGAAGCGAGTTTAGATCTTTTAGAAAATCAAATTTTGGCAATTGTTGGTAGTAATGGTAGCGGTAAAAGTACTTTGCTATATTTATTTAGTAAAGCTCTTGTGCCTTTAAAAGGAAATATTACAATACAAGGCAGACCAAGAATAGCTATGTTAGGTCAAAATCCTGAGACAATCTTTAGTCAAGATCAAGTGGAAGCCGTTCTTAGAGAATTTCAAAACCGTTTTTCTAATGATGAAACAGAAATAGAACAAATGATAGAAACGTTCGAACTAAATCATTTATTAAAACGACATCCTTTTGACTTATCAGGAGGCGAAAAACAAAAATTAGCCTTAGCAAAAGTTCTATTAACCAAACCAGATATTTTACTCTTAGATGAACCAACGAATAGCTTAGATGTTCTCAATAAAGAAAAAATAAAAAACATTTTACTTGAACAAAAAAAGAAAATGACGATTATTTTTGTGACTCATGATCTTGATTTTGCCGCAGAAACAGCAGATCAAGTGGCAATGCTTTTTAATAAAAAAATTGTGGCACAAGCCAATACAAGAGAATTTTTTCAAAAAAACACTTATTTTACAACGACAACTTATCGGCTTACTAGAAATATAGTATCGGGCTGCATCAATTTTTCTGACTTAGCAGTAAGATTAACAAAATAGATATTTCAAATAAAGTATATTTGAAATGTAAAAACAATTGGAGATATAATGCAAAGAAAATTTTGGACAATATTAAGTGTTATTTTTCTATTATTGGTATTAATTTTAGCAGCTATTTTTCAGTTTGAGCAAACCGCAGCTTTTACATTACTAGCTTCTATTTTAACAATTGTGCCATTTTTTCTTAATTTCGAAAAAGAGAAAAAAAAGCCACGAGATCTCATGCCAATTGTTATTTTATCTGCGATGGCTATTGCAGGGAGGCTTTTATTTACACCATTACCGAATTTTAAACCCGTAACAGCCATAGTAATTATTACAGGCATCGCTTTTGGAGCTGAATCTGGTTTTATGACTGGAGCCTTAACTGCTTTAATTAGTAATTTGTTTTTTGGACAAGGTCCGTGGACAGCATGGCAAATGTTAGCTTGGGGCTTAATTGGATTTTTTGCAGGTATCTTAGCTGAAAAAAATTTATTTAATAAAACCTGGAAAATATTATTATATGGAAGCATAGCAACATTATTATATGGGCTTTTAATGGATACATGGACCATTATTAGTTATGTTCGACCTTTGAATTTAGCTTCAGCTATGACGTCCTATTCATTTGGTGTTATCTTTAATCTTAGCCATATACTCTCAACCTTTATTTTTCTTTTGCCTATTCAAAAACTATGGTTACCTCAATTACAGCGAATTAAAATTAAATTTGGTTTAAATTAAATTATTTTATAAGTCTATAGTATTCACTTCATCGTATAAAATAAATTGTATTATTTCACTAGTATGTAATATAATTTATATAATTGTATTTCTAAGATCATTGTTGGCAAAAGAAAATTAAAATAGAAAGCCTTTTTATTTTTCTTTATCATTAACTTGAAAAAAATCGATATCAACCAAATTTTATAAATAGTTATTAAATAAATTCCTATCTCTAAATGAAAAATCTTTAGTTTTTTTTATTATTTTCTTGGAGTATATTAAATGAATCATAATATTGTAAATAGTGTTTTAAAGCCAGTTACTAAGAGCTATGGCGGTGTTAGAATACCTGAAATAGATCGTACATATGGTAATAAACCAGCCATATTACCAAATCCAAATATGGTAAGAATTCCCCTATCCATGCATATTGGTAAACCATGTGATCCAATTGTCAGTGTAGGAGATAAAGTTCAAGTGGGCCAGCCCATTGCTGATACAGATGCATTATTTTCAGCACCTATACATGCTTCAGTTTCTGGTACTGTCAAGGCTATTATTAACAATGCAATAGTTGCTGGTGGTAAAAAAACGAAATTGATTGAAATTGAATCAGATGGTCAGATGACAACTTGGAATGGTTTACAAGTTCCAATAATTAAAAGTCGCGAAAATTATATTGATAGCATTCGACAAAGTGGCTTAGTTGGGCTTGGTGGAGCAGGTTTTCCTACTTCAGTTAAATTTAATGTTAATCAAAAAATTGATTTTCTAATCGCAAATGGTGCAGAATGTGAACCTTATAATTCATCTGATTTTTATACACTTAAATACCGTAGTATTGAATTATTAGATGGCATCAAAGCGAGCATGCATTGGCTTAATGTTAAAAAAGCTATTATTTTTATTGAAGATAATAAAATGGAAGCCGTTAAAATTCTTCAGAAAATTTTAGCGGAAAAATCTGATGTTTATAATAATATTCAAATTATGGTTGTACCAACAATGTATCCACGGGGAGCAGAAAAAATTGTTATTCAAATGGCAACAGGTAGAATTGTGCCAGAAGGAAAATTGCCAGTAAACGTGAATGTAATTGTGCCAAATGTAACTACCCTAGCCGAAACGGGAAGGTATTTAAAAACAGGCATGCCATTGGTTAATCGAGTGATTACTGTGGATGGTAATGCTATAAAAAAACCACAGAATGTTTTAGCACCAATAGGTACAGAAATTTATGAGATTTTAAAATTTTGTGAATTAGATGAAGATAGTGTTGATATGGTAATCATGGGTGGTCCAATGATGGGTATATCTGTCAATGATATTAAAGCTCCTTTGATTAAAATGAATAATGCCATTTTAGCTTTAACAAAAGAAGAAAGTGGCAGTCATTTAGAAACAGAATGCATACGTTGTGCTCGTTGTATTCAGGCTTGCCCCATTAATTTATCTCCAACTGTGATGTATCATGCGATTAAAATAAATGATATGGAGCATGCAGAGAAACTTCATGTCATGTCATGTATTGAATGTGGATCTTGTAGTTATGCTTGTCCAGCCAAAATTCCACTTGTCCATTGGTTTCGTGAAGCAAAAAATGTTATTCACAATCAAGGAGGTAAAAAATAATGACTGATAAAAAGACAATGCCTCGTTTAACCATTGCTAGCAGCCCACATATTAAAAATCCAATTAGCACACAAAGGATTATGCTTAATGTGATTATTGCTCTGATTCCAGTCATTATTGCTTCGACGGCTATTTTTGGCTTACGAGTATTATTAAATGTGGTATTTGCTAGTTTAATTGCAGTTTTAACAGAGTTCTTTGCTAGAAAAATCATGAAACGACCTCAAACCATACAAGATTTATCGGCGATTGTGACGGGTATTTTATTAGCTTTAAATGTGCCCAAAGAAATGCCATTATGGCAATTGGGACTAGGCTCTATTTTTGCGATTGCCCTTGTAAAACAAGCTTTTGGCGGAATTGGCCAAAATATTGTCAATCCAGCTTTGATTACAAGATTAGCATTAGTTTCTTCATTTAGTGATAGTTTTACAGCGCCAAGTAAGCCTTTAACCTGGTTTTCTAGTCTGTTTGATGGGTCAATAGCTATCACGAATGGATCCACAGCTATTGATGCTGTTTCGAATGCAACTTCTTTGCAAATTTTAAAAGGAGAGATTCAATCTGGAGAAACAGTTCTTCATCTTCTAGGTATCATAATGGGCAATAGAGAAACATTGGCTGTTGGAGAAGTTTGTTCCATTGCGATCCTGCTGGGCTTAATTGTTTTGTTAGCTCTTAAAATTATCAGTTGGCATATTCCCGTTAGTTTTATCGGAACAGTTGCCATTTGTTCCCTACTTTATGATTCTTTTAGTATTGACTATATGCTCTTAAATATTTTTGCAGGTGGATTGCTAATTGGAGCAGTTTTTATGGCTACAGATTATGCGACTTCACCACTTACTAATAAAGGAAAATTAATCTATGGCTTAGGCTGTGGCCTTATCACATCCATGATTCGTTTTTGGGGTTCTCAGCCTGAAGGTGTTTCGTATAGCATTATTATAATGAATATTTTAACACCACATATTGATCGCTGGACTTTAAATCAACCCTATGGCATAGATAAGAGCAAAAAATCAGAACAGGAGGCAAAAGTATGAATAAGAATAAAAGCAAATTATCAGTAAAACCAGCTATTATTTTGATGCTTATTTGTATCATTACAGCATTTGCCTTGGCTTTGACAAATGAATTAACCAAGGGACCTATTGCAGAAGCAAGTCAAGCAAAAGAGTTACAAGCTATGCAAGAAGTTTTGCCTCAAGCTGTAGAACTTAAAATGGTTAGTGAAAAGGATTTAGAATACACAGAAGGTTTAGATACATCAGGTGAAGTTATTGGTTATATTTTTAAAAAAGCAAATCCTGGTTATGGTGGAGATGTTACGGTTAATATTGGCATTGATACAAAAGGAAATATAACAGGCGTGAAACCAATAGAATTAGCAGAAACTCCAGGCATTGGCATGAAGGTTGAAAATGAAGATTTCTTACAACAATTTATTGGTAAAAAAGAGGAAGTATATATATCAAACAATAATTCTGG
>DIRM01000038.1 GCA_002427545.1 Mageeibacillus sp. UBA5436
TTACAATAGGCTTAGTTATAGCTGCTTTCCAGAGTATGACAGGTCTTGAAATAATTAAAGGAATGGCTCCCATTGAAGAAGGACTATCAATTGTAGGTTCTATTGCAGTAGTTCTTTGTGGAACTTTTCCTATATTATCTTTACTTACACGTTTGTTGGAAAAACCACTTGGCAAAGTTGGTTCTAAGATTGGTTTGGACGCCACCTCAACAGCTGGTTTAATTTTTACCTTAGCAAATTCAATTCCTGTATATAAAATGATGAAAGATATGAATTCAAAAGGAAAAATTGTTAATGCAGCTTGGTTGGTACCTGCAACGGCTGCACTAGGAGATCACCTTGGTTTTACCGCAGGTGTTTATCCTGATGCGATTTTCCCAGTGGTTATTTCTAAAATCATTGCTGGTGTATTGGCCGTTGTTCTAGCTATGTTAATGACTAGACATGGTACAGAACTTGAAGATGCTCAAAGTTTACAAATGCAACAAAAGGTTGATACTCAACCTACAAACTCATAGAACAATAATTAGAATATATGAGAACAATATGCTGTTATTGTATTTGATAAATAAAGGAGAGAATTATGGCAGCTAATCGTTATTATCTAGGAATTGATCAAGGAACAACAGGAACAACAGTTCTTTTATTAAATGAAAATTGGGAACAACTTGCACGCGGTTATTCGGAATATGAATTAGAATATCCCCATCCTGGGTGGGTTGAAAAAGATCCCTTAATTGTTTGGCAGTCAGTTTTAGCTGCTGTTCAGCAGGTTATTACGGAAACTGGTTGTAAACTAAGTGAATTTAGATGTCTTGGCCTTGACAATGAAGGTGAGACTTGCATGGTATGGGATAAATTAACAGGCAAGCCAATATACAATGCAATCGTTTGGCAGGATAGGAGAACAGCACAAAGAGCAGATCAATTAGCAAAAGAACATGGTGATGAGATCCGTGAAAAAACGGGTGTAGTCATAGATAGTTATTTTAGTGCAACAAAAATTGAGTGGATTCTCAATCATGTAGAAGGCGCACGCGAAAGAGCAGAACGTGGAGAGCTCTTAGCAGGAACACTGGATAGCTGGGTCATTTGGAAACTGACACATGGCCAAATTCATATAACCGATTATTCTACAGCATCTAGGACAATGTTAATCAACATTCATACAGGAACATGGGATAACGATATTTTAGGTTGGCTAAAAATTCCTAAAGATATTCTACCAACCATACATAATAGCTCTGAAATTTATGGTTATACTGATCCACTAGACTTTTTCGGAATGAAAATTCCTATTTCTGGAGCAGTAGTTGACCAACAATCAGCACTATTTGGACAAGCTTGTTTTAAACCAGGAGATGTGAAGACAACATATGGCACAGGTTGCTTTATGTTAATGAATACTGGACCAGATATTGTTATGTCAGAAAATGGTTTAGTAACTACGATTGGTTGGGGGATTGATAATCAATTAACTTTTGCATTAGATGGTGGTGTTTATGTTGCAGGCGCAGCGATTAAATGGCTACAAGAAAAACTAGGATTTTTTGAAACTGCTAAAGAAACAGCTAAAATTGCTGAAGAAGCTGGAGGAACAGGTGGAGTAATGTTTGTACCTGCTTTTGCTGGTCTAGCAGCTCCTCATTGGGATCAATATGCAAGAGGAACAATTCTCGGATTAACCGGGGGTACTACCAAAGAACAATTAGTTTGTGCAACTTTAGAAAGCATCGCCTATCAAGTAAGAGATAATCTTGAAGTCATGAATCAAGATTCAGGCATTGAAATCAAGGTAATGCGTGCCGATGGAGGCATGGTTGCAAATAGTTGGTTGATGCAGTTTCAGTCCGACATCATGGGCATACCTATTGATGTTCCAGTTATCACAGAAACAACCGCATTGGGAGCGGCTTATTTAGCAGCTTTGGGTGTAGGAGATTTTAGTAGCTTAGATGATATAGCAGAACACTGGAAGTTAGGCAAACGTTATGAACCTAATATGAGTGAATCGAAACGAAATAATTTGTTATTTCATTGGAATAGAGCAGTTGAAAAAAGCAAAAACTGGGTTATTTCTGATGATCCATTTTTTAATTAATAAATTAATATATATATGATTTTATTGTATGCAATATTTATTTAAAAATATTGAAAAGCAAAGAAGGTGAAAAAATGATTCAAACAGATGTACTAATCATTGGTGCAGGTGCTGTTGGTTGTGCTTTAGCCAGAGAATTAACAAAGTACGAAGTTGATGTTTTGGTAGTTGATAAAAATGAAGATGTGGGTGGGGTTGCCTCAAAATCAAATAGTGCAATCATACACACAGGATATGATGCTTCTCCAGGAACTTTAGAATCTCAACTGGTCGTTGCAGCTAACCCAATGTATGATAAATTAGCTCAAGATCTAGATGTACCTTTTCAAAGAGTAGGGGCAATTTTACCTGCGTTCAGTGATGATCAATTTGAACAATTGCCATTTTTAAAACTCAAATCTCTGCAAAATAATGTTTACGATGTGGAATATTTGACTCCCGAAAAACTTTTAGATTTAGAACCTAATTTAAGTCCAGAAGTAAAAGGAGGTTTATATATTCCAAGAGAATCAATTATTGATCCTTTTCTGTTGGTCGTAGCTTATGCAGAAAATGCTGTAGAAAATGGAGCAAGATTTTTATTAGGAACAAAAGTTCTTGACATGGTGCAAGAAGAAGGTACTGTTAGCCGAGTAATCACGACAGGCGAAGAAATTCAAGCAAAATTTGTTGTTAATGCAGCAGCATTATATTGCGATGAAATAGCTAAGATGGTTGGCAAAACAGATTATAAAATTAATCCACGCAAAGGTGAATTTTATGTATTAGATCGCAATACTACTGTAGACATTAATCATATTATTCTCCCGATACCAACCAAGCAGACCAAAGGGAAACTATTAGCACCTACCATACACGGAAATATCATTTGTGGTCCTACTGCAGATGATGGCGAGGATAAATTAGACGCGGACACAACGGCAACTGGTCTTCAGAGCATTGAAGAAGATGTAAAAAGGTTAGTTCCTAATATTCGAATTTCAGACACAATTAAACAATATAGTGGCTTGCGTCCAAATTGTGAACCTGCTGGATACCATATTGAAACATATGATGATTTAACAAACTATGTAAATGTCGCTGGTGTTAGATCGACAGGTTTGACTTCATCGGCTAGCCTAGCTAAATATATTACGGAAAAATTGAAATCTATTGGAATGAACTCCAACTTTAATCTAAAGTTTAATCCAATTAGAAAAGGAATTCCTGTGTTCCGTGATGCTAGTAAATCAGAGCAGGAGGAGTTAATTAAACAAAACCCGCTTTATGGTCATATTATTTGCCGTTGCGAAACAGTTTCTGAAGGTGAAATAGTAGATGCTATTCATCGAAGTATTCCTGCACGGTCAGTGGATGCAATCAAGAGACGTTTACGCCCAGGTACAGGTCGTTGTCAAGGAGGTTTCTGTGGCCCACGAGTAATTGAAATTTTAGCACGTGAACAAAATATTTCGCCTGAAGAGGTAATGTTGAATCAACCAGGTTCTTACATGGTGTCAAGTAAAACTCGTGAATAGTTGGCTAATGAAAGAGGAAGATATGTATAAAATAAATTGCGATGTTGCTATTATTGGTGGAGGCCCTTCTGGTCTAGCTGCCGGCATTGCTGCGAAAAAACAAGGAATTAAAGATGTCTTAATTATTGAACGAGATGAGGCTTTAGGAGGAATATTGCAACAATGTATTCACCCAGGATTTGGTCTAAATTATTTTGATGAAGAATTAACTGGACCAGAATACTATGAACGTTTTGTGGAGGAAGCAGAAAAAGAAGGTGTCCGCTCTCTCTTAAACTCAATGGTTTTGGAACTTCTTCCAGATGGAAAAATTGTTTGTGTCAATCAAGAATATGGAATGACAATGATTGAAGCAAAAAGTGTTGTATTAGCTATGGGCTGTCGTGAAAGAACTCGAGGTAATATCTGTACACCAGGTAGTAGACCTTCAGGTATATATACAGCAGGTTCGGCCCAAAGATTAATTAATTTGCAAAATGAAAAAGTAGGCGAAAAGGTTTTCATACTAGGTTCTGGTGATATAGGAATGATTATGGCACGTCGAATGACATTAGAGGGATCTGAAGTTGTTGCAGTGGCAGAAATCATGAAGGACCTCAGTGGCTTAACTAGAAATCGTGTGCAATGTCTTGATGACTTTAATATTCCGCTATTGCTTTCGCATACAGTGACACGTGTTGTTGGTAATTCACGGGTCGAAGGTGTATTTGTTGCTAAAGTTGATCAGAATTTTAAACCAATCATAGAAACTGAAGAATTCTATCCTTGTGATACGTTATTGCTTTCTGTAGGTCTAATTCCTGAAAACGAACTATCAAAAGGAGCAGAAGTAGAACTTGATCAGACGACGAAGGGACCTGTTGTAAACCAATTTATGCAAACTTCAGTTCCAAATATCTTCGCCTGCGGAAATGTTGTTCATGTTAATGATTTGGTGGATAATGTAACCGTAGAAAGTCAGATTGCTGGTAAATATGCTGCGCTATATGCATTAAATCAATTTCCAGAAACTGTAACTGAAATTAAAACTCAAGCTGGTAATAATGTTGTTTATGTTTGCCCGCAAAATATTTGTCTGACAGAAGAAAAAGAGGGAGAGATACCACTATATTTCCGAGTCAAAGAATCGATGACAGGACCTCATATTAAAGTTCAGCAAGGCGATAATGTTCTTCAGGATAGAAAAAAAATAAAAGTTTCACCTGGTGAAATGGAGCATGTAGTATTGTCGAAAGAAGATTTGATTCAAGGCGAATTAGTTATTTCAGTCAGCAAAAGTTAAGGAGAATTTAATGAAAAAAGAAATTACTTGTATAACCTGTCCGATTGGTTGTGTAATTACGGTTGAAGGTGACGGTGACAAAATAATTTCCCTCACTGGAAATCAATGTAAGCGTGGAATAACTTACGCAGAAAATGAATTCTTAAATCCTAAACGTATTTTAACAACTTCAATCAAAGTCAATCATGGGAAAAAACCTTTGGTTTCTGTAAGATCAAATGAACCATTACCAAAAGAACAAATTTTTCAATATATGGAAGAAATAAAGAAAAAAGTAGTAGAGGCTCCAGTACAAATAGGAGATGTACTAATCGATAATATCGGTGGCGAGAATGTAAATATCATAGCAACCACATTTGTGGATGCCATAAATTAAAATTAGTCAGTTTTTTGATTAGCTTATAATGGAGCTTTTTAATGCGAAAAAAGGGGAATCTCGATAGGGGTTCCCTTTTTTTGATGTGAATGATTTTGGTCTTTTGTGGATTTATGAAACATATTTTTAAGAATGAAACATCAATTCTCAATAATTGCTATAATAAAGATATTATTCAAAGGGGTTTTACTATGCAAGAATTAACCGTACGTGTACCAGGTACAAGTGCTAATTTAGGACCTGGTTTTGATTGCCTTGGCATCGCTTTTCAAATTTATAATTGGTTCACTTTTCGTTGGCAAAAAATCGAAGATGTTGTCAGCCCTCAAGAACAAATAGATCAGCTTGCTATTACTAATGTTCGGCAATTGCCAATGATGGAAGCTTATGTTAAATATTGTACTTTATTTGATGTGGATTTACCTTTATTGGAATTAGTAGATTCATTAGAAAGTGATGTACCAGTGGCTAGAGGACTAGGGTCATCTGCAACTTGTTATACAGCTGGAGCAAAAGCAGCACAATGGGTAGCTGAGCAATTATATGATAAACAGACGATTCTCAAAGAGATTGAAGGTCGTTTTGGTTCTTATAAAATTGATCCGTTTTCAAATGAAGCAATTTTAGCAATAGCAGCCATGATAGAGGGACATCCAGATAATATAAGTCCTGCTGTTTTTGGAGGATTACAAATTGCCTCGATTATGGAACAGAAAGATTTTCCGCATGTTTTGTATCAGACTTTGCCAGTTCATTCAACTGTCAATTTTATTATTTCCTATCCAAATTATAGTTTGAAAACAAAAAATGCTAGAGCCATTCTGCCAAAAAAAATTGATAGACAAGATGCTATTTTTAATTTAACAGCCTTAAGTTTTTTAATTCAAGGTATGGAAACAGGTGATCCTGTTTTACTCGAGCATGGTTTACAAGATCGTTTGCATCAACCTTATCGAGCCAAATTGATTGATGGATTTTATGATATATTAAAAATTGGTAAAAACGCAGGGGCCGTAGGTAGTGTTCTTTCCGGAGCAGGACCAGCTATCTTGACGATTTATCTTGATTCCGAAAATGGGGATTTAATTCAAGAGAAAATTCAAAATGAATTAGGCGAAAATTGGCAGGTGCTAAAATTAAAAATTGATCATTCAGGTATAAATATTAAAACAGGCAGAGAAAAATTTTAATATGGAAAAAAACAAGAAAAATAATGGAAAAATGAATCCCAATGATAATTTAATACTTGAGACAGACGATATAAAAAATCTCAAAAAGCTAATTATTAATAGATTGGAACATCATCCTTTTTCTCAAAGTGTTGGTATTAATGTTTTATCAATTCAATATCGAAAATCGATTGTTGCGCTAAAAGTGGGAGAACAGCATTTAAACCCAAATGGTACCATTCATGGCGGAGTATTGATGACTTTAGCAGATAATGCTGCGGGAGCAGCCGTTCTTTACACAGGTCAGAAAACGCCAACTTTAGATTTGCATTATCGTTTTTTAAAACCTGTATATGCAGGAGATTATTTGATAGCCGAAGCAGAAGTGGTCCAATCTGGTGGTCGTATTGTCGTGATTCATGTAAAAATAGAAAATGACCATCAATTAGTCGGAGATGCTACAGCTTCATTTTACAAATTAGATTCGCATCAAAAAGAAATTCCATCTGAAATTTTTGAGAAAGTCGATCAATATATTAGAGAAAATATCACAAAGAACAAACATAATGATTCGGAGTAGAAAAAGACTACTTCGAATCATTAAAACAAGCAATTATTATTGATTTCATAAAGAAAAAACAACAAGCTAAAAAATACTGTTTCACATAATTACAATATCTTTGAAAGAAATTGTTGAGATCTTTCTTCTTGAGGATTAGTAAAGAAATTACTTGGATCATGACTCTCTTCAATGATCTGTCCTTCATCCATGAATATAATACGATTAGATACTTCTTTGGCGAAGCCCATTTCATGCGAAACAACGACCATGGTCATTCCAGATTCAGCTAGTTCTTTCATCAAATCTAAAACTTCACCAACCATTTCTGGATCAAGAGCAGAGGTAGGTTCATCAAACAATAAAACCTTTGGGTCCATCATCATGGCTCTAATTATGGCAATTCTTTGTTGTTGACCACCAGATAATTGTTTGGGAAAAGCATCAATTTTTTCGGATAAACCAATACGATTTAACAATGTTTGTGCTTTTTCTTCAGCTTCTATTTTTGTTAATTTATGTCGTTTGACTGGTGCTAAAGTTAAATTATCTAAAATACTTAAATTAGAAAATAAGTTAAATTGCTGAAAAACCATACCCATTTGTTCACGAATTAAATTTAAATCAATTTTAGGATCGGTAATTTCCTTATCTTCAAACAGAATACTTCCAGAAGTCGGTGTTTCAAGCGCATTTAAGCAACGTAGTAAAGTAGATTTGCCAGAACCTGATGGGCCGATAATAACAGCTTTCTCACCAGCTTTAATTGTCAAATTAATATTTTTTAGTACTTTTAAATCATCAAAGTCTTTATATAAATTTTTAATCTCAAGCATGCAAATATCTCTTTTCTACTAGATTAAATAAACGTTCTAGACCAAAAACAACAATTAAGTAAATAAGGGCTGCGGCAAAATATGGTAAGGCCGCCTGAAAAGTATTACTGACGAGAATATTAGCACCTCTTGTTAAATCGATCAAACCAATGAAACCACTGATTGAGGTTTCTTTGAATAGCGTAATAACTTCATTACCAAAAGCAGGCAAACAATTTTTGAAAGCTTGAGGCAAAGTAATTTTTTGCATTGTTTGTAAATAACTTAAACCTAATGATCTAGCTGCCTCTTTTTCACCCTGACTAACGGCTTGTATGCCACTTCTAAAAATTTCTGCCATATAAGCTGCTGAATTGAGGCCAAAAGTTATAATAGCTACTAACCGCAAATTGTCTAAACCAATCAAAATGACATTAAACATAATTAATAATTGAATAGTTGTTGGCGTACCACGAATAATAGTGATATAAATACTAGCAATTTTATTAAGTAAATTTAATATGAAACCAGATGGAGTTGCCCAAGATGGTTTAAGATCTTTATGTGATATACGAATCACGGCTAAAATTATACCTAATACCAAGCCAATCAAGAAAGCAAATAAAGTGACTTTTAATGTAGTAGAAAAGCCTTTAGACAAATATTTCCAATTATCATTATTTATGAAAACCTTTTGAAAATTTTGAATAAAACTTTGGGCAAATATAAGCATATGTTATCCTTTCATATTGAATAAACAGAAAAAACTGGCTTAAGTAAGCCAGTTTTAATAATTGTATTATTCAGCAGGAATATATTTTTCAATAATTGCTGGGATGGTACCATCCTCTTTAAGAGCTTTTAGAGCTCCATTGATTTCGTCTAATAAGGCTGCATTATCTTTTGGTAAAGCGATTGCATAATCTTCAACAGCATAATCTGTATCGAGTAATTGTAAATTATCATCTGTTTTGACAAAGTTTTTGGCTGGTTCATTATCTATAATGACACAATCAATATTACCTGCTAAAAGAGCGATTACAGCGTCAGCACCTTTATCAAAAGATTGAACAAAATCATCGCCATAATCACCTCTGGCATAATTATCGCCAGTTGTACCAAATTGTGTTCCGATTTTTTTACCTTCTAAATCATCAATAGATTGGATATCGCTATTTTTAGTAACGATAATGGATTGAATACCAGTAGCATAAGAATCAGAAAAATTGACACTTTCTAAACGTTCTGCATTAACGGTCATACCTGCGATACCGCCATCAACTTTACCACTTTCAATAGAAGCAATAATATTAGCAAATTCCATATCGTGTATTTTATATTCATAGCCTAAATAATTAGCAATAGCTTCAGCAATTTCGGCATCGATACCAACAATGTCTTCACCTTCATAATATTCATATGGAGGGAAAGCAGCATTTGTACCAAGATCAAGAACACCATCTTCTAAAGCCTTTTCGCCTGAGTTTGAAGCTTCAGATTCAACTGCTTTTGTTTCTGCTGTGGATGCATCTGAAGTTTTATCTTTTGTACTACCACAAGCTGCTGTCAATAGAATCGCAATAATCAAAGTTAAAGCGATAAAGGTTTTCTTATTAATTAATTTTTTCATATTTTTCTCCTTAAATGTTATATATTAGTTATTTCTTTTAATAGCCAATTAAGTTGGCGTTTAACTTCTTCTGGGGCAGGGCCTCCAAGTGAAGATTTCTTTTCAATAATGTTTTTCAAATCAATTGCTTCATAAAGATCAGTATCAAAGCTTCGTGAGTACTCGCGATAGACTTCCAAAGGAAGCTCGGCGAGTGTTATTCCCTTCTGATGTGCTTCGCTGACAATTTCAGCGACGATATGATGAGCGGTTCGAAATGGAATCCCTTTATTTACTAAATAGTCTGCCAAATCAGTCGCTTCAGGATAACCTAGCTTTGTAGCAGCTAGCATTTTATCGGTATTAACCTTGAGGCTGTTTAACATGCCTGTCATCATTTCGAGATTCATTTTTATAGTATCGATTGAATCAAAAATAGATTCTTTATCTTCTTGCATATCTTTAGAATAGGCGAGAGGTAAACCCTTTAACATGGTTAAAGATTGCATCAAATTACCGATGATTCTAGCAGATTTTCCTCTAATCAATTCGGCCATATCAGGATTTTTCTTTTGCGGCATGATTGAGGAACCAGTGGCATATTGATCAGCTATTTCAATAAAAGAAAATGCTGGCGAACTCCACATAATAAATTCCTCTGCTTGTCTGGATAAATGTATAGCTATTATAGAAATGTCTGTTTGCAATTCAATGACAAAATCACGATCGCTTACTGCATCCATACTGTTTTGCATGATGGCATTAAAACCTAATAATTCAGCTGTATATTCTCTATCTATGGGATAAGAAGTTCCTGCTAAAGCACAGGCGCCAAGCGGCAATTGATTGATTCTTTGAAGTGTATCATCTAATCTTTCACTATCTCTTAAGGCCATCATGCCGTAAGCCGATAAATAATGAGCAAAGGTCACTGGCTGGGCAACTTGTAAATGCGTATATCCAGGCATAATACTCTGTGTATGTTGATTAGCTAATTTAACAATGGCTTCAATATAAGCAAATAAAAGAGCTTTTATTTCTTTTATTTCAGAACGTAGATACAATCTTAAATCGGTTGCGACCTGATCATTTCTTGATCTCGCCGTATGTAATCTTTTACCAGCTTCACCGATGCGTTTGATTAATTCATTTTCGACAAAAGTATGGACATCTTCAGATGTTGGATCTAATTCTAAAGTTTGATTTTTCAATTCAGATAGAATTGAAAATAAACCGTGCACAATCGTTTTAACATCAGCATTCTTCAATATGCCAGTTTGACCTAACATTAGAGCATGTGCAATTGATCCCTCAATATCTTGTTCGATCATTCTTTGATCAATGGAAAAGGAGGCATTAAATTCTTCTGCTTTGGGGTTTAATTCTCCCGATAACATGCCTTGCCAGAGTTTCATACTTTGTCCTTTCTTAATAATTTCTGTTTATCTTTATAAAATCATTTGAATAAGTCAATTCAATTAATGATTTATTGTTTTGTTATTATGCTTCTATATCTTTTTCTTGTTGCAATAATGCTTGCATTTTATTAGATAAACCAAATAATTTGATAAAGCCAGTTGCATCAGATTGATCATAAACATCATCTTTTTCAAAAGTAGCAAATTTTTCATCAAATAAAGAATGAGGAGAACTAATGCCAGCAGGTTGCATACTGCCTTTATACAATTTAACTTTAACTTTACCAGTCACAAACTTTTGTGTTTCTTGGACAAATGCACTTAAAGCTTTGCGTAAAGAGGTTTCCCATTTACCATTATAAATTAATTCTGCAAACTCTAATGAAATCTTTTGCTTAAAATGTAAAGTATCTGCTTCAACAGTTAAGCTTTCTAATTTTTGATGAGCAAAATAAAGAATAGAAGCACCTGGATTTTCATAAACACCACGACTTTTCATCCCTACCAAACGACTTTCGACAATGTCATCAATACCGATACCATGTTTGCCGCCAATTTCATTTAAAGATGTCATTAAGCTAACAGGATCAAGTTTTTCACCATTAAGGCCAATGGGTTTACCTTGTTTGAATTCAATTTCAACGATTTCAGCTTGATCGACTGCTTTTTCAGGTGGTGTAACCCAATGTAAGATTTTATCTAGGTCAGCAGCATTAGCAGGATCTTCTAAATCTAAACCTTCATGAGATAAATGCCAAATATTTTCATCCATGGAATAATCTTCATCGGCAGAAAATTGTAAAGGAATATTATGCTTAGCAGCATATTCAATTTCATCAGAACGGCCTTTGAAATCCCAAAAACGCCAAGGTGCAACAACCGTAATATTAGGATCCAAATTATTAATACCAAGTTCAAAACGAACCTGATCATTTCCTTTGCCTGTGCAACCATGAACAATGACATCTGTGCCTTCTTTATGTGCAATTTCGACTAATCCTTTAGCGACTAATGGTCTAGCAATAGCTGTGCCTAAAAGATAAATATTTTCATATTTAGCTTGAGCTTGTAAAGCCAGGAAAGCATATTCTTCTAAAAATCTTTCAGTTAAGTCTAAACAGTAAAAATTATCTGCTCCAGTTAATTTTGCCTTCTTTTCAAGAGCGACAGGATCTTTAATTTGTCCATAATTACCTGCGACACAAACAACTTCTTTGACGCCATTTTCTTTCAACCAAGTTACCATGATTGAAGTATCTAAACCACCAGAATAACCGAGAATAACTTTTTTTGTATTTTTTAATACTTTATAAAAATCTTGCATTTTCCCATCTCCAATTTTCTTTTTCGCAAATGTATTATTATGCATTTATAGTGAATTTTTATTGTTTCTATAATATTGTTAATTTTCTTGTGATTGTCTGATACATAAGTATTTATAGCAATATGTCTGAAAAACAATGTAGCTATTATAAAAATCAAAATGAGGTTTGTCAAAATAAAATTACATAAAAATGAATAATTATAAATATATCTACAATTTGTCAGAGAAGCCGATTTAATTTTCAAATTATTGTTCAAATTGTGATATCTTTATGATGTGCTAAAAGTTACTAAGCTAATGTTCTGAGACGATCTGAGACTATTAGTTAATAAAAAATAATACATTTAATAAGTAAAATGATGTATTATAAATTTTAGCTAAAACTCAACGAAGAATTAATAATGATTTTTAGAGTTTAATGAGAATTGCCAAGTTTATTTCGAATTTAATCATGATTAGAGACGATTTGGAGGAAAAATAATGGGCCATTTCAAAAAAATAACTAGTATATTTGCTGTCTTATTAAGTTGTGTTTTATTATTTAGTGCTTGTAAAAGTACAGAAAAAATAAAAGAAACACAAAATACCCTGGATACAGATATTCAAGGGGAACCTCAACAAGGTGGTTCGCTGACATTAGGTATAACACAAGAACCAGATTCCTTTGATCCTTACCTGGCTGCAGCTGCTGGGACGAAAGAGATTATATATAATTTCTTTGATGGTTTGGTCAAATTATTGCCAAACGGTACTTTTGAGCCAGCTTTAGCTGAAAAATATGATGTTTCTGATGATGCCAAAATTTTCACTTTTCAGATTAGACAAGGTGTTAAATTTCACAACGATAAGGACTTAACAGTTGGTGATGTGGTTTATTCCTTAGAAAATGCATCAGGTTTGGGGGAAGATAAAACCTTAAAAATTTCTCAATTAAGCATTATCGATAAAATTGAGGCAGATGCTGATAATAATCAAGTGATTGTTACCTTAAAAGATTCAGATGCTGATTTTATATCTTATATGACCTTAGCAATTGTGCCTCAAGGTTATACAGAGCAGGCGACAAAACCAATTGGCACAGGTCCTTTTGTGTTTACGGAATATCAACCACAAAAATATGTAAAAATGACAAAAAATGAAAATTATTGGCGTGATCGCAAGGCTTATTTGGATGATGTGACATTTTTGATTATGCCTTCTGCTGATGCAGCCATTGTAGATTTACAGGCTGGCAATATTGATATTTTTCCCTATCTAACTGCGGATAAAAAGGATCTCTTAGAAGATAAATATAATTTCATTACAACGGATTCTAATATGGTTCAGATTTGGGGCCTTAATAATAAACAAGCACCTTTTGATGATCCAATTGTTCGCAAAGCAATGAATATGGCAATCGATAAACAAATGTTAATTGACACAGTGACTTTTGGTGAAGGAAAAGTTTTAGAATCAGGTATGGCACCAGCGATGGGGCAATATTTTAATGGAGATTTAGATAGTGAATATAATCCAGAGGCCGCAAAGGAACTCTTAGAAGAAAACGGTTATCAAGATTTAAAAATCACGATAACAGTTCCAGGAAACTATGTTATTCATGTTCAAAGTGCAGAAGTTGTTGCCGCTCAATTAGAACAAATAGGCGTAGAAGCAGAAATCAAATCAGTAGACTGGGGAACTTGGTTGTCAAATGTTTATCAGGGCCGAGAATATCAATCTACGATTATTGCTTTAACTTTTGATTATGTTGCACCAGCTACGGTTTTAAAGCATTATTATAGCTCTAGCGATGCCGATTTTATCAATTACGAGAATTCGGAATTTGATACCTTATACGAAAAAGCACAATCTATCACAGATGTTGATGAACGTATAGCGCTCTATCATCAAATGCAAAAATTATTGCAGGACGATTCAGCCTCTGTTTTTTTACAGAATCCTGGTGTACAAACTGCTGTTAGTAAAAAGCTTGCAGGATATACAACATACCCACAATATGTACAAGATATGTATGAAGTGTATTATATTGCGGATTAAGGTAAAATTGATTCTGGATAAAAGCTATATAATATAAAATTAAGAAAGAAAAAAGCAGCTTTTACCTTATTATTAAAAATAAGAAATCAGCTGCTTTTATACTATATAAAGAATAATGGCAAAATATATTTCAAAAAAAGTTGTAGAGATGTTAATAACAATTTTACTGATTGTATTAATTGTTTTTATCATGTTTGAACTAATTCCAGGCAATCCAGCACGTATCATGCTAGGCATGAATGCCAGTAATGCTCAGGTAGCTGCTCTAGAGGAAGAATTAGGATATAATCAATCTATTTTTGTAAAAATATACCGTTATTTTACTGATCTTATGCATGGTGATTTGGGTTTTTCTTTTCGTTTCCAAAAACCTGTTGCCACTTTAATTAAAGATGCTCTTCCGTATACTTTGTTTTTAGCTTTATATGCATTTATTTTTTTGATAGTTTTAGCAGTACCCTTGGCTATTTTGTCTGCACATAAACCAAATTCGATAATAGACAAAACTATTCGCGTTATGTCAGAAACTTGTTTAGCGATACCGCCTTTCTTTATGGCAATTATTTTGATGCTTGTTTTTAAAACCTCACAATTAGCGTTGCAAGGTGGAAATACAGATTTTATAATAGATCAAGCTTTCAAAAATTATTGGATGCCTGCTCTAGCTATTGCTTTATCTCGCCTTGCTATGGCAATGGAATTCTTGAGAGATGCAATTATTGAACAAAGAGAATCTGATTATGTGAAGACAGCCATTGGTAAAGGCGCATCTCGTTCGCGCCTATTGTTCTCGCATGTATTGAGAAATAGTTTAGTGCCGTTTATTACTGTGTTGGGTTTAATATTGGCGGAAGTATTTAGTGGATCGATTATCATTGAACAAGTATTCTTGATTCCAGGATTAGGACGCATTTTGGTGACAGCAGTAGAAGCGAGAGATTTTCGTTTAACGCAGGGCATTATTTTATTAATTGCATTTATCGTGGTTTTTGTTAATTTTCTTGTTGATTTCATTAATCAATTTATTGATCCTCGTATGCGTCAGCAAAAGAAATTAATTAATCGCAAAAAAAACTTTCGGATTTTTCGAAATAAACAAAAATTGTCACATGAATCATCTCGAGGTGAACCATGAAAGTGACAAAAAAAATTAGACAAAAGAAAAATAATAATTTAAGTCAAATAGGTAATCCAAAGTTAAAACGGACCTATTATCAGAATAGCTCAATCCGTTATTCTGGAAAAAAACAATTGCAAGCAGGCCTTATTCTTTTAAGTATTCCAATTTTTCTTTATTTAATTTCATTTATTTATCATCCTTACGATATCAAGGTGATGAATCCAATAGAGAGATTTCAAGGACCGAGTTTGCAACATTGGTTTGGGACTGATAATTATGGTCGAGATGTCTTTACTAGAGCAATGTCAGGCTTGCCATTAACAATTTTCATTTCATTTGGTGTTAACTTAATAGGGTGCTTTTTTGGCGCTCTTATTGGTGCTTTAAGTGGTTATTTTGGCGGAATAATTGATTATATATTTAGTCGTTTTACAGATGCTCTATTATCCATTCCTATGATTTTGATGGGTCTTCTCTTTGTAGCAATTTTTGGTGATGGTATTCCGCAAGTTATTATTGCTTTGGGTATTATGTTCATACCTTCTTATGCTCGAGTTGTCAGAGTCGGATTTTTAGAATATCGTCAGAAAAATTTTATCAAACGCTTAAAATTATTAGGTGCTTCTTCCAATCGAATTATGTTTAAGTATTTATTGCCATTGATTAAAAATAGATTGTTATCTGCAATTGCACTGGGATTTTCTAATGCTATTTTGGCAGAATCTTCACTCAGTTTTTTAGGCTTAGGCGTGCCTGCCTCAAAAATAACTTGGGGTAGAATGTTAAAAGATGCTCAAGGTTTTGTTTTTCAAGGAGCGTCTGCCGCAGTCTTTCCAGGTATTTTGATTGTAATCATGGTATTAGGATCATTTCTAATAAGTCATTCATTTAAGCTAAGAGCTGAAGAGAAAATGCTTTGAGGGATAATATGCATAATATAGATCAAACATTTCTAGAAAAAAAAGAAGATATATTAAGTGTGGAACATCTCAAGGTAACTACTTCAAATGGGGCTGAGTTGGTTCGAGATATTTCTTTACATCTTAAACCTGGGGAAATTGTAGGCGTAGTTGGTGAATCAGGTAGTGGAAAAAGTATTACAATTATGTCAATAGTTGGTCTCTTACCAAAAGGAATTTCGATAGCTGAGGGTAAAATTTGTTTTCAAGGAAGAGATATTACTTACTTGAAAAATAATCAACGACGTTCAATCAATGGCAGCAGGATTGGTGTCATTTATCAAGATGCAGCACAAGCATTAAATCCTCTGATGACTATTGGTAAACAAATTAGTGAAGTTCTATTTATTCATACCAAAATGCCAAAAGATGAAATCCGATATCGTGTTTTGGCTGCTATGCGAGCAGTTAATTTACCAGAGCCAGAAAAAATGTATAAACGTTATCCTTATGAGCTTTCAGGCGGGCAAAGACAAAGAGTCTTAATCGCAATGGCTATCATTAATAATCCTGAATTGTTGATTGCCGATGAACCGACAACGGCATTAGATGTTAACGTTAAAGTTCAAGTCTTAGAGTTAATTAAAATAATTAATCAGAGCAAAAATCTTTCTGTTCTTTATATTTCCCACGATTTATCTACAATTCAGCAAATTTGTGATCGCGTTTATGTTCTTTATGCAGGCATTCCAGTTGAATCGGGAACAACAGAACAAATTGTCTATAATCCTAAACATCCATACACTGCATTATTAATTAATTCATTACCCACACCTGAAAAAAGAGGCGAAAAATTGGCTAAAATTAAGCCGCGTTTACGTGATCATCGTGGACCAGCCACGAATTGTCAATTTGCAGATCGTTGCCCTTATGCCTTTACTCATTGTCATCAAGTATTACCAAAAATGATTGAAGTGGAACCAGGGCATGAGGTAGCTTGTTTTTTATTTGATGAAAATAATTCAAAAATGGATAATATAAATAACGATATTAATGGTTAAGAGAAAAAGTCAATGATGAAAAATATTCTAGAAATTAAAAATTTAACGGCGGCTTATTCTGGTAATCGACAAAAAATTGATTATATACTTAAAAATTTATCTTTAAATATGATTGAAAATGAATTTTTAGGGTTGGTAGGAGAATCAGGTTCTGGTAAATCAACTTTGGCTAATCTAATTGCAGGCTTTATTGATCCTTTAGAAGGCGAGATTTTTTTTCGTGGTAAAGCTTTACAAAATCTCACATTAAAACAAAGAATTACAGAAACAGAAGCGGGTATTCAAATGGTCTTTCAGGATCCTTATGATTCGCTTAATCCAATTCAAACCATTGAAAAACAATTAGAAGAGCCATTAATTATTCAAAACAAATTAAATGCAGCACAAAGAAAAATAAAAGTTAGCGAAATGCTACATAATATTGGTCTTTCTGAGGAATATGCAAATCGTTATCCTAAACAATTATCTGGTGGACAATTGCAAAGAGTTGCAATCGGTTGTGCGCTTATTATTGAACCGGCGTTGCTTTTAGCAGATGAACCTGTTTCGTCATTAGATGTTTCGGTGCAAGCTCAAATTTTAGACCTTTTTCAAGAATTGCGTCAAAAAATTGGTTTTGCTTGTCTGTTTATTTCACATGATTTGTCGGTTGTTCAGTTTTTATGTGATCGAATTGCTGTATTAAATCAAGGCGAAATAGTTGAGATAGGCGAAACAGAAGAGGTCTTTAAGAATCCGCAAAATGACTATACAAAACAATTAATTGAAGATACAAGCTATTTAATTTTCTAAAATAAATGCCTTAATTTCTTTACTTCGTATATTTTAGTTATCATATTTATATTCTTTTCAATAATAGAGAGGTTTATTAAAAATGAAATTACATGGAACAATGGAGATAAAAGACGGACAGTTAGAGATTGGCCATATTGCTGTTAAACAATTAGCTAAGCAATTCGGAACGCCTTTATATATTTTTGATGAAGCTGAATTTATTAATCAGTCACAAAAATTTTTAAACTCTTTTGATTCAGATAAATTTGAAACTAAAGTATATTATGCAGGCAAAACTTTTTCTAATTTATACATTTTTGGTTTGGTTCAAAAATTAGGATTATCCTTAGATGTTGTTAGTGAAGGCGAATTATATACGGCTTTAAGGGCTGGCGTTGATACAAACAATATTATTCTACACGGCAATAATAAATTAAAAAGAGAATTAGAAATGACATTAGATTATAAAATTGGCAGGATTGTTATAGACCATCCTGTTGAATATCATCTATTGTCAAAAATGTGTAGTGAGCGTCAACAGAAAACGAAGGTTTTATTACGAATCAATCCGGGTATTGTTGCAGATACACATAAATATATTAAAACGAGTACTGAAGATTCAAAATTTGGTATGAATTCAGCTGATCCGTCAACTTACAAATTATTGCAAGAAATTGCAAAAGATCCTTATATTGATTTAGTCGGTGTGCATTGCCATATTGGCTCTCAAGTATTAAATAAAAAATTCTTCTTTGAAGAGGCAGAAGCCATGCTTCAATTTCTTTATAATCTTAAAAAAGATTATAATATTAATTTAACAGAGTTGAATTTAGGTGGCGGCTTTGGTGTTTATTATACGTCCGAAGATCATCCTTTTGATCTTGAAGAATTTTTACAAGATTATATTAAAGTAATTGAAAATAAGATAACAGAATACGATTTACAGGTTGAAAAAGTAAGTATTGAACCAGGTCGTGCTTTAATTAACGATAGCGGCAGCCTTTTATATCAAATTGGAGCCGTAAAATACCCTTATCAAGGAAATCCTTACATTTTTGTTGATGGAGGTATGACAGATAATATTAGACCAGCTTTGTATCAGGCAAAATATGAAGCTTGTTTACCAGAAAAAATGAATAATGAAACCGCTGCATCTTTCAAAGTAGCTGGTAAATGTTGCGAATCAGGTGATATATTAATAGAAAAAGTTGATTTACCAATGCCTGAAAGAGATGACTTATTGCTTATTCCAGCTTCTGGTGCTTATACTTTTTCAATGAGTTCTAACTATAATCGTTTGCCTAAACCGGCAGTTGTCTTTGTTAACGAGAGGCAAGCAAAATTAGCAGTTAAAAGAGAAGATTATGCTGATTTAATTCGTAATGACTTAAAATATAAAGAAGAAGATAATTAAGTAAAATCCATAATTTAGTTTACGGATTTTCAAAATTGTTTTTAATCATTCATCAATAAGTATTTGTTGATTATTATGAAAAAAGATTGTTCTATATTGAGGAAATAGATGGAAGATAAAAAAATAGTGATGAAATTTGGTGGTAGTTCTGTTTCAACCACTGAGAGAATAAAAGATGTAGCCCAATTGATAATACATCGAAAAGAAAAATATAATCATATCATCGTTGTTGTTTCTGCCATGGGTGATACAACAGATAATTTATTATCTTTAGCAAATCGCCTTTCAAAACAGCCATACAATAAAGAAATTGATATGTTACTATCAAGTGGAGAAATCGTTTCGGCATCTCTTTTAGCAATGCATTTGATTGATTTAGGTTATCCGGCCCAAAGCTTTACTGGCTTTCAAGCTGGCCTAAAAACACGTGGTCAACATCGTAAAAGTCAAATAGAAAATATCAATCCAAATAAAATTTTAGAGGCATTGAGTCTCGATAAAATTGTAATTGTAGCTGGTTTTCAAGGGATGAACGCTGAAGGTGAAATCACAACTTTAGGACGTGGCGGTTCTGATACATCTGCAGTTGCTTTGGCAGCAAAGCTAAATGCCAGATGTGAAATTTATACGGATGTGGCTGGAATATATACAGTTGATCCTCGAATTAGGCCTAATGCAAAAAAACTTAAGCAAATTAATTATGAAGAAGCCTTAGAAATGGCAAATCTAGGTGCTAAAGTAATTGCTGCAAGAAGTGTGGAATTAGCAGCTAAATATAATGTGCCACTTTATATTGCATTGAATACTGGTAATGTTGAAGGAACGTGCATCAGTAATAAAGAGGAGAAGCTTATGTCTGAAAATATGGAAGAAATTTTATTAACTAATATTTCAAAAATTGATGATGTATTGATGGTTAATTTGGAAAATTTAGAAAAAATTGATAAAAATGTGATTCATTGTTTTGTCGAATTGGCTGATGCTAATATCAATGTTGATCTCTTGAATCAGATGCTCTTAAAAGATCATCATCCAGCAGTTTCCTTTACAGCTCATCAAGAGGATAAAGATGGAATAATCACTATATTAGACAAATTAGAATTTGATTATTTAATGGTGGAAAATTTATCTAAAGTTTCTATTATAGGTTCTGATATGCGTCATCAAGTTGGTGTAGCAGCTGAAGCATTCAGAGTTTTCGTTGAAGAAGATATACCTTATTATATGGTTTCAACTTCAGATATTAGTATTTCTTATGTTGTTGATACAGAAAATGCGAAACAACTTATTAATGCATTTGCAGATCGATTTGGATTATAATCAAAGAAAAAATACTTGAAAAGATATAAGAAAAGGCATAAGACATAAATCATAAAAGTTTTTAATATACATTAAGATGAAGTAAATATATAGTAACTGTTGCGAACAGGCTATTTTAATTACTTTAAATTTTGTATAATTAATTTGTTTCTTGTGAAAATATACTATATTACAGTATATACTATAAGAATTAAATAGTATTCATTGAGATATCAAAATTCTTAATAAAGAATTGCAAGGAGGTTGCTATGTTGTTTCAAGGTTCTGGCGTTGCATTAGTCACGCCTTTTACAGAACAAGGAGAAATCGATTATCCTGGTTTTGACAAATTAATCGATTTTCATTTATCTCATAAAACAGATGCTATCATTTCTATGGGAACGACTGGTGAAGCATCAACTACTTCTGATCCAGAACATATCGAAGCTATTGCGTATACCGTTAAAAAGGTTGCGGGTAAAATTCCAGTTATTGCAGGTACAGGTATCAATCATACCGATCATGCCATCAGTCTTAGTAGACAGGCCGAAGCAGTAGGTGCTGATGGTTTATTATTGGTTACGCCTTATTATAATAAAGCTACAAAACGTGGTTTGTATGAGCATTTCAAAAATATTGCTGAAAGTGTAAATATTCCATCTATTCTTTATAATGTGCCAAGCCGAACAGCGGTTGATATTCCAGCCAATTTGGTAAAGGAATTGGCAGAAATTAAAAACATTGTTGGAATTAAAGATGCAACAGGCAACTTATCTTATACAATCTCTCTTAGACATGAATTACCAAAAGATTTTGCTATCTATTCTGGTAATGATGATGTTGTTGTTCCATTAATGTCTGTTGGTGGCAATGGCGTTATTTCTGTTTTAGCGAATGTTTTGCCAGAAGAAACTCATAATATGGTAGCTGCTTGTTTGAATAATGATTATGAAACGGCTGCTGAGATTCAAACTCGTCTTTATCCATTAATCAAGGCAATTTTCCATGAAGTAAATCCAGTACCGGTTAAAGCAGCGATGGAATTACTTGGTTTACCTGGTGGCGGTTTGCGCTTACCTTTAACTAAAGCTGAACCCGAAACTTATGAATTGCTCAAAAAGACCTTAATAGATTTAGGATATTTAAAAGCATAAAAACAAAGCTTGTAAAAGCAATTATGAAATAAATACATAGTCAATTTTTAATATAAAGAAATTGACTATAAATTAGAAATGAGGGGAAAATGAAAATAATATTATCTGGCGCAACTGGTAAAATGGGTCATATGATTTTTGACACGCTTAAAAATTCCAAAGAGCATCAAATAGTGGCTGGCTATGCTGCGGAGCTGGATCCTGATTTGCCTTTCCCCATTTATTTAAACTTAAATGAATGTCAAGAAAAAGAAAGCATTGATTTAATTATCGATTTTTCTTCACCAAATTCTATAGATCATTTATTGGATTTTGCTTTAGAAAACAAAATCGCTATGGTGATTGCTTCAACTGGGTTTTCAAATGAGCAGGAAGATAGAATTAAAAAAGCTGCAGATGACATTCCAATTTTACATTCGAAAAATATGAGTCTTGGTGTTAATGTGATGCAAATACTTGTCGAAAAAATGGCAGCAGTTTTAAGTGACTTTGATATTGAAATCATTGAAAAACATCATCGCTATAAAAAAGATTCACCTAGTGGCACCGCTAAGATGTTATTTGAATCCGCCAATAAGGGTAGACAAAATAAATTACATGAATTAGATGGTAGGGCTGGTATTTATGATGACAGAGATATTAATGAAGTAGGTATTTCTGCAATAAGAGGCGGTACGATTGTCGGAGAGCATTCTGTTATTTTTGCTGGTCAAGACGAAATTTTAGAAATTAAGCATACGGCTAATTCAAGAGCTATTTTTGCGAATGGTGCGATTAAAGCAGCAGAGTTTTTAATTAAACAAAAACCTGGCTTTTATACCATGAATGATGTGCTTTAATTTTAATCATAAAATTGTTAAAAAATTCAAAAAATGATGTGATGATTAAAAGTTTTAATTAAGCAGAAGAGGGAAAAATGATTAATATAGGGATCGTTGGTTTTGGAAATTTAGGTAAAAGCATTGCAAAATGCATTGATAATTTTACCGATCTCCATTTGTTTGCTGTTTTTTCTAGACGTGATCCAAGCCAAATTGATAGTAAATATCGCATTGAATCTTTAAGCCATATTGGACAATTCAAAGATCAAATCGATGTTTTAATTTTAGCCTTAGGCTCACAAAGAGATATTCCTGAATTAGCATCTACGTTAATCAATCAATTTAATACCGTTGATGTTTATGATAATCATGCATTCATTCCTGAGCATTTTAAAGAAATGAATCAAATCGCTTTAGAAAATAATAAAGTCTCAATCATTTCAACTGGTTGGGATCCAGGCCTTTTTTCTTTAGAAAGAACTTTAGCTGATGCCGTATTACCTATTGGTCATACCTATACTTTTTGGGGACCTGGATTAAGTCAAGGTCATAGTGATGTGGTGCGTCATGTAATAGGCGTAAAATATGGCGTGCAATACACAATTCCTAAAGAAGAAATTGTCGAAGAAGCACGGCAAGGAAAAGATATTGATTTTTCACCTTCTAAAGCACATCGAAGAGAAGTTTATGTTGTTTTAGAAGATAATGCAGATGCAGAAGTCATCAGTGCAGAAATTAAATCCATCCCAGATTATTTTGAGCCTTATGAAACGAATGTACATTTTATTTCAGAAGAAGACTTTTTGAGAGAGCATCAAGGTATGCCACATGGCGGTATTGTGATTCGTTCTGGCGAAACTTCAAAACAAATGCAAGATAATTTTGAATTTAAATTAACTTTAGAAAGTAATCCCGAGTTTACAGCTTCAATTAGTCTAGCTTATGCTAGAGCAGCAGCTCGCTTAGCTAAAGAAAAAAATTATGGCGCAAAAACCGTTTTAGATATCCCTATTTCTTATTTATCTAATCGGGATAAAGATGAATTATTAGCACATTTTATTTGAATTGTGCAGAATTGTATAATAGATAAATTATAAAATATTTTGTTTTAAATAAGTTTTTATATTAAAAAATATATTTTAATGTATGAGGAGACTTCATGGCACGTTTTAAAATAATTGATGAATTTGGTATTAATCAATTTGGTAAATCAGTAATGCGAGAGCGTTTACCAAAACCGATTTATGAGGCTTGGCAACAAGCAACTTATCAAAATATACCAATTAATCGTGAAGTCGCTGATGCAATAGCGCATGCCATGAAAGTTTGGGCTATGGAAAGAGGCGCTACTCATTTTTGCCATTGGTTTCAACCTTTAACTGGCAAAACAGCAGAAAAACATACAGCCTTTTTACAAGAAGATGCAAATGGCTTGCCGATTTCTAGATTATCTGGAAAATCTTTAATGCGTGGCGAAACAGATGGATCATCATTCCCTCATGGAGGTTTGCGAGATACATTTGAAGCGCGTGGCTATACCTATTGGGATGTATCGTCTTTTGCTTATGTTAGACAAAGTGTTCTCTATATACCAAGTGTTTATATCAGTTATACAGGTGCTAAATTGGATATGAAAATGCCCTTGATTAATGCTAGAGAAGCATTAAATAAAGCGGCAACCAGAATGTTGCATTTACTTGGTAAAACAGAAGTGCAATTTGTTCGTCCTATGATTGGTTTAGAGCAAGAATATTTTTTACTGAATGCGAAAGCAGCAGAGCAAAGACCAGATTTACGCTTTTGTGAAAAAACTTTATTTTCAGCTGAGATGCCACGTAATGGGGATTATGAATCACCTTACTTTAGCTCCGTCAGTGAAAGAGTGAAATCTTTTATGTACGATGTGAATCAGGAATGTTGGGCACTAGGAATATACACTGTAACCGAACATAATGAATCTGCACCTGGCCAATATGAATTTGTTTCTACCTATAATGAAGCAACGACAACGATTGATCAGAATATGTTGCTTATGGATATTTTGAAGAAAGTAGCCCTGCGGCATGGTTTTGTTTGCCTTTTGACAGAAAAGCCATTTGCTGCTTTGAATGGTTCAGGTAAACATAATAATTTTTCTTTGATGGATTCTACAGGTCATAATTTATTTGAACCAGGTGAAAAAGCTTCAGAAAATTTACAATTTATTGTTTTTTTATCTGCTTTTATAGAAGCTATAGATAAATATCAAGCCTTGATTAGAATGGCTTCTTCAAATGAGGGAAATGATCATCGTTTAGGTGGTTATGAAGCTCCTCCAGCTATTCTTTCTATTTATTTAGGCGATAAATTACATCAACTCTTTACGCAATTAGCAGAAGCAACAGAGATTAGCGCTGTTGAATTAAGAGAATTGACAACACCAATTGCTAATTTAGCTGCCTTAAGCATTGATGCAACTGATCGGAATCGTACTGCACCGATTAGTTTTTCAGGGAATAAATTTGAAATCCGTACTCTAGGAGCATCGATGAATGCTTCATCGCTTAATGCATTTGTTTTCGTGGCTATGGCTGAAAGCCTAGAAAATATGGCTGACAAACTTGAAAAAATTAATCCGGAAAATCAAGAAGCATTACATAATGCTGTTATGAAAATTACACATGAATCTATGCATAATCATCATAAAATTTTATTTGCTGGTAATAATTATGATGAAGATTGGCATTCTGAAGCCAAACAACGTGGCCTTGTGGAATTAGATAATTATATAGATACCGTTGAAACTTTAATTGATCCTAAGAGCGTTGCCCTTTTAGAAAAATTTAATGTGCTTAATCAAGCAGAATTAGAAGCGCGTTATCAAGTATTAATTAGAGATTTTATTCATTCTGTTAAAACTCAAGCTAGAATTATGACCAGAATGGCACAAGAGGGAGTCTATCCCGCATTATTACGCTATCAAATTGAACTGGAGAATGTGGCTGTTAATGGCTTTAGTGAATCCGCCAAAACAAGAGCTGTATTCAATGCTAATTTGATGGATGAATTGGATGCTAAAACTAAAGAGCTGGATCAAATGATTGATAAAATTATCCAATCAGGTGACAATGAAAATATTATTCGAGATATGATGAATAAATTGCGTCCAGCTATGCAAGAGTTAGCAGCCTTATTGCGTAAGATTGAACTTTATTGTCCATATGATGTTTTCCCTTATCCAACTGAAGAAGAATTGATTGTTGTTTAAGTTGAGAGTAAAATAAATAACTGAGTTGCGGGATTAACTCAGTGGTAGAGTGTTAGCTTCCCAAGCTGAAGGTCGCGGGTTCGAATCCCGTATCCCGCTCCAATGAAAACTCCTGAAATGTAGGTATTTCAGGGGTTTTTTGTTATTTGTTTTAGATTTCTCATTTTTAATAAAGTTGTATTCGTTTTAATATGTACAAGAAAAAAGATGTATTTGTACATCATGATAAATTAAATGGATGTTTTTTAATTAAAAAGACCTATTTACTGGCTAAATTTGATTTATATTTTGACTAAATGTATATATAAAGATATAAAAGATTTGATCTAATTTATACATGTTTACACATAAGAATACAACTTATTAATATGTATTGTAAATGAGATCAAAATAATTAATCGGATTCTTTGTTTGAACACAAAGAACCCATCAAACTTAGGAGAAGAGAAATGAAAAAAAGAGTATTAAGTTTAATCTTAGTAATGGCAATGGTCTTTACTCTAGCTGCTTGTGGCGGTGGTGGAGAGACTGCAAAAACAGAAGCTGCAAAAACAGAAGCTGCAAAAACAGAGGCTGCAAAAACAGAGGCTGAAAAAACAGATGATGTATCTGAAGAAAAAACAGAAGCTCCTGCTGCTTCTGGCGATCTTATTTCAGTAGGTATCGTCAATAACCCACCTTCCGAATCTGGCTATCGTGAAGCTAACGTTAACAATTTTGAAGAAGTATTTTCAAAAGAAAATGGTTATGATGCAGATACTTATTATAGTTTAAAAAATGATGAGCAATTAAATGCAGCCCAACAATTTGTTACACAAGGCGTGGATTATTTGCTTATCTCTGCTGCAGAAACAACTGGCTGGGAGAGTGTATTAAAAGATGCACAAGAAGCTGGTATTGAAGTATTCTTATTTGACCGCATGATCGATTGCGATGATAGTTTATATCAAGCAGCTGTTGTCTCTGATATGGCTAAAGAAGGTGACACCGCGGTTGAATGGTTATTAGACCAAGACCTTGACGAATACAATATCGTACATATTCAAGGTGCTATGGGCTCGGATGCACAAATTGGTCGTACTGGTGCTTTAGACGCACAATTCGAAGCAGGTACCATGAATAAAGTGGTTCAACAAACTGCTACTTGGGACGAAGCTGAAGCAAAGAAAATCGTTGAATCCGTAATAAATTCTGGAGAACCTTTCAATGTTATTTATGCAGAAAATGATGGTATGGCTCGTGGTGCTGTAGCTGCTTTAGATGAAGCTGGTATTACTCACGGCGTGGATGGCGATGTTATTATTATGGGATTTGACTGTAACACTTGGGCATTAGAAGAACTCTTAGCTGGTAACTGGAATTATGATGGACAATGCAGTCCTTTCCAAGCAAGTGTTATTGATGAAATGATTAAAAAACTTGAAAATGGCGAAACTCTTTCTGATAAGATCGTTATTTCAGAAGAACGTGGTTTTGATGCTACGACCATCACACAAGAAGACATTGATAATTTCGGTCTATAATCTTCAGATGGCTTAAAGCTAAATTAGAAAACGATTATGTCATGGTTGCGCAGTGTGGTTTATGTGGATGATTCCTACATATCTGCACTGCGCTCTTGTTGACAGAGATAGAAGGAGAATCATCGATGAAAAATGACGTCGTATTGTCAGCGAAGGGAATATGCAAGTCTTTTCCTGGTGTACGAGCTTTGCACAATGTGGATTTCTCTTTAAGAAAGGCTGAAATTCATGCATTGATGGGTGAAAATGGTGCAGGAAAATCAACCTTGATTAAGGTGCTTACCGGCGTTTACAGCAAGGATGATGGACAAGTCTATTTGGATGGCATCGACGGTGAAATACAGGTAAATTCCCCTCATGATGCACAAGAACTTGGCATTAGTACCGTTTATCAAGAAATTACGCTTTGTCCAAATCTTACAGTAGCTGAAAATATTTTTATCGGACGAGGAAGTGATCGTTTTGTCAATTGGCGAGAGATGATGGTAAAAGCGGACGCCTTGCTTGAAAAACTCTCTATTCCTGCTAGAGCAAAACAACAGCTTGGTAGTTGTTCTCTGGCGGTACAGCAAATGGTTGCAATTGCTCGTTCAGTAGACATGGATTGTAAAGTGCTAATCTTGGACGAACCGACCTCTTCTTTAGATGAACAAGAAGTCGAGATGCTGTTTAGACTTATGCGCGATTTAAAGAAAAATGGCGTTGGAATTGTATTCGTAACCCATTTCCTAGAGCAAGTGTATGAAGTATGCGATCGCATTACCGTCTTACGTGATGGTGAACTGGTAGGAGAATATCCCATTCAAGATTTACCTCAAGTGGAATTGGTTACCAAAATGATGGGCAAAGAACTTGATGACCTATCAGATTTAGAAAAGAAAGAAAAAGTCATAAAAGAGCATGCGGAAATCGTTTATGAGGCGACAAACCTTGCCAGTGCGGCATGTCCTAATCCATTTAATTTCAAGATAGCAAAAGGTGAAGTAAATGGTTTTACGGGTTTACTTGGTTCTGGGCGAAGTGAAAGTGTCCGGGCTATTTTTAATGCTGATAAGGTTACAAGTGGCGATATAAAAGTAAACGGTAAACCAGTTCAAATTAAAAAACCAATTGATGCCATGAAGAATGGTATTGGTTATTTGCCTGAAGATCGTAAACGAGATGGGATTATTGAAGACTTATCTGTTCGAGAAAACATTATTTTGGCTTTGCAAGTCATGAAAGGATTTTTTAGACCATTATCCCGTTCACAGCAAGATGCTTTTGTTGACGAATATATAAAAGCACTCGGAATTAAAACAGCTTCGACTGAAACACCGATTAAATCGCTTTCAGGCGGCAATCAACAAAAGGTTATTTTAGCACGCTGGTTGCTCACCAATCCGCAATACTTGATATTAGATGAGCCTACAAGAGGTATAGATATTGGAACTAAAACGGAAATCCAAAAATTAGTTTTAAAACTTGCAGAGGATGGTGTCAGTATCACCTTTATTTCATCCGAAATTGAGGAAATGCTACGTACCTGTTCACGCCTTATTGTCATGCGTGACCGCAATGTTGTGGGTGAACTTGTCGGTGAAGATATCACACAGGACAAGATTATGCGCACGATTGCTGGAGGAGAAGATGCAAATGAAAAATGAAATGAGAAAACCAAGAAAAAATAGAAGTGAATATTCTCAACTTCTCATTCCTATTATTGCTCTTGCTCTAATTGTCATTTTTAATTTGATTAGAGATCCAAGTTTTTTCTCGGTAGAATTAACAAAAAATAATGCAGGTAATATGGTTCTAGCTGGAAACCTGATCAGTATTTTAAACGGTGCTTCCGAACTTGCGATTTTGGCTATGGGAATGACTTTAGTTACAGCATCCAGTGGAGGGCAGGATATCAGCGTGGGCGCAATGGCGGCCATCGCTGGTAGTGTGTTTATCCGTGTGCTGCGAGATGGCAATATCACACCTTTAAAAATTCTTTTAGCGTTTTTGGCCTGTTCTTTAGTGGCTATGTTATTTGGTGCATTTAACGGCATTTTGGTAGCCGTTTTTAATATTCAGCCCATGATTGCGACCTTAATTCTATATACAGCTGGTCGTTCCATTGCTTATTGGATTAATGGTGGTGCAACACCTACGATTGCAAGTCCCATTATTACGGCAATCGGAGGTTTTATTCCTGGAATTCCTATTCCAACGCCAATTTTTATCGTTGTCATTGTGGCTATTATTTTTACATTAATTTTTAAATTTACCAACTTATCCCTCTATACGCAGGCGGTTGGTATCAATAAAGAAGCAGCTAAATTGAATGGGATTAATGCTACGGGCATGAAACTCTTGTCTTTTATCATACTTGGTTTATGTGTGGCTATTGCTGGTTGTATCAGTGTTAGCCGATTGGGACTTATCAATCATGAAACCTTATTAATTGGTATTGAGATGGATGCGATTTTGGCCGTTGCTATTGGCGGTAATGCTTTGTCTGGCGGTAAGTTTAAGATGGTTGGCTCTGTGATTGGTGCCTATGCAATTCAGGCGCTGACAACAACATTATATGCGATGAAGGTTTCTTCTACCTCCATTAAAGCGTATAAAGCTGTAGTTATAGTCCTTATTGTTGTCATAGGTTCGCCGGTTGTGAAAACCCAGGCTAGCAATTTATGGAAAAAAATAACAGGCAAAACAAAGAAAAATGCTGTTGTGGGGGGAAATTGATATGAGTAAAAAAGAAATGACATCAATTAAAACACGCAAAGAACCCATGACGGATTCAAAACTATTATTAACGATTACGATTTCAATCTTTGTTGGTATGTATGTTTTGGCTATGTTGATTTGGGGTGGTGGTTTTCTACGTCCTCAGCAACTGTTTGATATGTTTAATAATAATGCATCCTTATTGCTTATATCTTGTGGTCTGACTATCGTTATGATTACAGGTGGGATAGATATTTCAGTTGGCGGAATAACAGGATTAGTTGTTATGTCTTGTGTCGTTTTTTTAGATGATCACGGTGGAAATGTCTTTACGGCTTTGTTATTAGCTTTAGGTATTGGTCTTTGTTTTGGCGTGGTTCACGGGTATTTAGTTTCATATTTGGATATTCAACCCTTTATCGTGACCTTGGCAGGCATGTTTTTTTCGCAGGGTATGACAACTATTGTTAGTGTCAAACCACGCAATGTCCAAAATGAAGGATTTTTGGCTTTGAAGAATGCGCGTATTCAAATTCCTTGGCTTGGCCATACCGCTAAAAATGGGAACCTCATTCCTGCAAAGATTGAGTACGGGGTCATCATCGCTTTAGTCATGGTTTTGATTATTTTTGCCATGTTAAAATGGTCACGTTTAGGACGTCATTTTTATGCCATCGGTGGAAATAGCAATAGTGCCTTGATGTTGGGTATTAATGTGAAACGCACTAAATTCCTAGCTTATTTGATTAGCGGATTATTGGCGGGTCTAGGTGGATTTGTCTTCCTGATGCATACAGGTGCAGGAAACGCAACAAATGCAGCCGGTGCAGAAATGAATGCCATTGCTTCTGCCATTATAGGTGGTACTTTACTTTCTGGAGGTGTTGGCGGTGTTGTTGGAACATTCTTTGGTGTGTTGACTCTCTCAACCATAAAAGCAATCGTAGTAGCTTCTGGTCTGACCGATCCATGGTGGCAGAGTATTACGACTGGCGCTATGATTTGTTTCTTCATTTTGTTACAAAGTATTGTATTGTCAAACCGTGGTAAAGAAGGATTCAAATGGGCTGTTCCCAAATGGCTTTCGGGCAAAAAATCGGATGCTTAATACAATTTAAAATATCAATTAGATTTGAAGCCGTTCCCAATTTGACAATCGTCAAAAGGAACGGCTTTTTTCTGGTTTTGATTGAAAAACTGGAAAAGATTAAAGTATGATTGAATTGTTACAATAAATGTAAAAGACTAAAGTATAATTTAATTAATAAATAAAAATAGAAAAGATTAAAGGTAGATTTAAAGAAAAGAAGTAATCAAAGAGGTTTTATATGACAGAACAATTACCACATCATCATCATGAATATACTGAAAAATTAATAGAAGCTATGCCGCCAGAAACAAAATTTATTGACGCAGCAAATTTATTTAAACAATTAGCTGATGGTACAAGATTAAGGATCCTTTGGTTTCTATGCCATACAGAAGAATGTGGTATTAATATCGCTTCAGCCGTAGATAAAAGTCAGGCAGTTGTTTCTCATCATTTAAGAACCTTAAATGATAATAATTTGATTACAAGCCGACGTGATGGCAAAGAAATTTATTATAAATTGGCTGACACGGAATTGGCAGAATTAATTCATCATATTATAGAAACTTATTTTTCAGAGATTTGTCCAATAAAAGAATTAAATATTCCTCAAAATAATAAAACAGATCAGGAAAAATAAATTACTGATACAGATCATTTATGTGAATAAAAAACTATTTCTTCTCGACTAATAAGGCTCGTAAAGCATTAAATACAGCAATAATTGTCACACCAACATCACCAAAAACAGCAAGCCAGAGATTCGCAAAACCAAAAGTTGCCAAAATTAAAATAATAGTTTTTATGGATAAGGCAATTATTAAATTCTGTTTGGCAATACCGAGAGTTTTGCGCCCGACTTTAATAGCATCAACAATACGTTCGAGCTGATCTTGCATAATAACAATATCTGCAGCTTCAACTGCAGCAGCAGAACCAAGACCACCCATAGCAATACCGACGTCAGCTAAAGCTAAAACAGGTGCGTCATTGATGCCATCACCAACATAAGCGACTAACCCTTTTTTATTAGCATGGATAATTCTTTGCAATTGTTCCACTTTGTCTTGTGGTAATAATTCCGCATAATAATCATCAATACTGACAGATTCAGCAATTTTTTTAGCTACAGGTTGACGATCTCCAGTCAACATGATTGTTTGAATAATACCAATTTTCTTTAAATCTTGAATAGTTTTTTTCGTGTTTTCCTTCAATAAATCATCAATACAAATATATCCAATAAATTTATCCTCTTTAGCAAAATAAACAACACTGCCAATTTCTTCTACAATAGGTAAATCTATTTTATTTTCAGACATTAATTTTTTATTACCCGCTAAAATTTTCTGCCCTTGATAGTTCACTTCAATCCCTTGACCACTAATTTCTATAGGATTTCCTATTGATTCAGGCTTAATCTTTTCTGGATAGGCAGCGATAATACTTTTGGCAATAGGATGATTGGAATAGTATTCGGCATGAGCGGCAATTTGCAATAATTCTTCTTTGGACATGCCATTAGCAACAATATTAGTAACCTGAAAATTACCATAAGTTAAGGTTCCTGTTTTATCAAAAACGATGGTATTAACTTTAGCTAAATATTCTAAATAATTGCTACCTTTAACCAAGACGCCTACTTTTGAAGCGGCTCCTATTCCGCCAAAAAAGGTGAGTGGAATAGAAACAACTAATGCGCATGGACAAGATACAACTAAAAATATTAAAGAACGCTCTAACCAAGCGGCAAAATTTTGCTGGAAAAATAAAACTGGGATTAATGTTAAAGCTATGGCTGCAAAGAAAACGATTGGTGTGTAATATCTGGCAAAAGTGGTTGCAAAAACCTCAGCATTGGCTTTTTGATCAGTTGCGTTTTCCACTAATTCTAATATATTAGCAACCACAGAATCATCATATTCTTTTTTGACTTGAATAATAATTTTGGCAGATAAATTGATGCTGCCACTAAAAACTTCTTCGCCTTTTTCAATATCGACAGGTAAAGACTCTCCTGTTAAAGCAGAAGTGTCAAGTGATGAACTGCCTTCAATCACGATACCATCTAAAGGGATACGCTCGCCAGGTAGAACAATAATTTGATCGTCGATGGAGACTTCATAAGGATCAACTTGTTGCATTTCTCCGTCTTGCATAATATTGGCATATTCTGGAGCAATATCCATTAAATCAGCAATAGATTTACGCGATTTATTTACAGCTGCTCTTTGTAAAAATTCACCAATTTGATAAAAGAGCATAACAGCTATGCCTTCACTATATTCACCGATTAAAAAAGCTCCAATCGTGGCAATTGACATCAAAAAGTTTTCATCAAAAATAGTACCATGAGAAATATTTCGAATGGCTGTCCAAATGATATCGTACCCAATATATAAATAAAGTAAAAAGGTTGTGATTAATAGCCAGAGATTATCAGTTTGATAATTGAATATAGTCATATTCTGATTTGTATCAACTTGCAGAACTTTAATCAGGATAAAAAGCATTATAGATAAAATAAAAGTTAAGATAATACGCTGAATTAAAGGTTTTTCTTTTTTAGAAATAAGAATGTCCATTTATGACTCCTAGTTCCATTTTTGAAGGCATGCTTGATGAATTTAATCTTCTAATATTAATAGATCATTTAATAGCCTTAACAATATGATGAAATATGATGAAAATTATTTTTTGATAATTAGGTCTGGTTCATATTTATTTGCGATTTTTTGTGATTCATCTAAAACTTCTGTAAATTTTTCATCTTCAGCATCTAAAATTAATTTAGAGGTCATATAGTTAATTCTGGCAGAATTAACGCCTGAAAGATTAGAAATATCTTTTTCCATTTTTGCAGCACAATTAGCGCATCCTAAATTCTCTAATTTATAAGCTCTTTTCATAATTAATTCCTCCTGTAAAATTTAATTATATTGAGTAAATTTAAAATATTTTTTCAATCAAACGTTCAAATGACCGTTTGAATGTTTCTAGTATAGAACAATTTTCTAAAAAAGCAAATAGATATATCAATATAAATTTACATTTATAGTAAAAGACAAAATAATTTGATAAAAATTCAAAATATTTTCAAATTCTTTTGTGATAATATAGTTTGTACGTCGAAAATCATTTTTCTAGCAATTTATTGCAGAAAACTGTGTGATATGGTACCCTCATTAATCGGGAATAGTCAAAGAAAGACAAAAAGTCTAAAATACAAAAGTCTAAAATAAGAATAAAAATAATGAACATATAAAGAGTTCAGCTGGCAGGAGGAAATATATGGCAGCACAATTGGAACAATTAGAGAACAGCATGGTTAAAATAACTGTGGATGTTGAAAAAGAAGATTTTCAAGATGCATTACAGAAAGCTTTTAATAAGGAAAAGAATCGTTTTAGCATTCCTGGCTTCCGTAAAGGCAAAGCACCAATGAAAATAGTTACCAATTATTATGGTGAAGCTGTTCTTTATGATGATGCAATTGATTTTGCAGCACAACCAGCTTATGAAAAAGCACTTGATGAATTAACAATAGAACCATATTCACAACCAAGTTTTGAAATATTAGAAATCGGTTCTGATAAAGGGATGAGCTTTGCTTGTACTTTTGCTGTTAAGCCTGAAGTTAAATTAGGTGATTATAAAGGTGTAACCGCTTATCGCCCAGATGATTCTGTTAGTGATGAAGATGTTGATAAAGAAATTGAACGTGCGAGAGAACAAGTATCTCGTTTAGTACCAATTGAAGATCGCCCTGTTCAAGAGAATGATACCGTAACGATTGATTATTCAGGATCTAAAGATGGCGTTCCATTTGAAGGTGGTTCAGCTGAAAATTATGATTTGATTATTGGTAGCAATACTTTTATTCCAGGTTTTGAAGAAAAATTGATCGGTCATAATATGGGAGAAGAATTTGATATAGATTTAACTTTCCCAGAAGATTATCATGCAGCAGACTTAGCTGGACAAGATGTTGTTTTCCATGTCAAAATCCATGAAATCAAATTCCGTGAGATTCCAGAATTAAATGATGATTTTGTAAAAGATGTCAGTGAAGAAGATGACACCGTTGAACAATACAAAGAAAGCACTAGAAAAAGATTATCTGAAGAAAAAGCAAAATATGCTGATGAAGATATGATGAATAATGCGATTAAAGTAGCAGTTGAGAATGCTGAAATTGACTTGCCACATGTTGTCATCCATGAAGAAATGGAAAGAATGTACAATGATCAAGCCCGTCAAATGCAATCACAAGGGTTTAGTATGGATCAATATATGCAAATGCTCGGTTTAGAAAAACAAACTTTAATGGCACAATTGCATGTACCTGCTGAAGAAAAATTGAAAACAGAACTCGTTTTAGACGCTATTGTTGAGAGCGAAAATATTGAAGTCACAGAAGAAGATCGTGATGAACAAATTCAAAAATATGCGGATATGTATCAAATGGCGTTTGAAGATTTAAAGAAAACATTCTCTGGTGAGGGTGCACTTGAAATGTTAAATTCAGATTTGACTAGACAAAAAGCAATGGATTTAATCAAAGAAAATGCCATTCCTACTGATGTTAAACCTGAAATAGAAACACATGATCATGATCATGATGAACATGTAGAGGAAAATGAGGCTAATCCAGAACAAGCTGATGAAACAGCAGATAATGGCGAGACAGCCACAGAATAAATAGATAAAGAATAATTAACTAAGCATAAATATGCACAGTTATTATCTTATAAATTGAGAAGAGACAATTGAAGAGGTTTCCAAATAGTAGAATAAGAAGGAAGGAAACAAAAAATGCAAAATAATTTAGTTCCAATGGTAATTGAACAAACCAATCGTGGTGAGAGATCATATGATATTTTTTCGAGATTATTAAAAGAAAGAATTATTATTTTGAGCAATCAAGTTGATCAAGCGACAGCCAGTTTAATCATGGCACAATTGTTATTCTTAGAAGCAGAAGATCCAAGCAAGGACATTCAATTCTATATTAATAGTCCAGGCGGTGAAGTTTCTTCTGGTTTAATGATTTATGATACCATTCAATATATTAAATCGGACGTACAGACCATATGTATGGGCATGGCCGCTAGCATGGGTGCTGTTTTACTAGCAGCTGGTACAAAAGGTAAACGATTCATTTTACCAAATGCAGAAGTCATGATTCATCAGCCATCAGGCGGAGCTCAAGGACAAGCTTCAGATATTAATATTACAGCTAATCATATTATCAAAATGCGTGCTAGATTAAATCAAATCTTATCTGAAAGAACAGGTCAACCGTTGGATGTTATTGAAACAGATACAGATCGTGATAGATGGCTTGATGCAGAACAAGCTATCGAATATGGAATTGTTGATAAAATTATGGAAAAAAGAGGCTAATCAATATGTCCAAACAGGATGAAAAATTTAACAACTTCAATGATGGCATGACTATGCCACCTCTGAGATGTTCATTTTGTGGGAAAGATGAAACTGAGGTAGATAGATTAATCGCTGGTCCAGGTGTATTCATATGTAATGAATGTGTCAGTCTTTGCGATGAAATTCTTTCGGAAGAAGTTTTTTCTGAAGAAAAAGATGATATTGAACAAGAAGAAATAGAATTATTAAGTCCTGTAGAAATCAAAGCAGAGCTGGACAAATATGTCATAGGTCAAGATTTGGCTAAAAAAACATTGGCGGTTTCCGTTTATAATCATTACAAAAGAGTTTTTAATCCAATAGAAACAGACATTAATGATGATGTTGAGATATCTAAGAGTAATATTTTAATGCTTGGACCAACTGGTAGCGGAAAAACTTTATTAGCACAAACTTTGGCTAAAATCTTGAATGTACCGTTTGCCATCACTGATGCTACTGCTTTAACAGAAGCAGGCTATGTAGGCGAAGACGTCGAAAATATTCTTTTGCGCTTGATTCAAAATGCTGATTATGATATTGAACGAGCAGAAAAAGGCATCATTTATATTGATGAGATTGATAAAATCACAAGGCGTTCAGATAATCCTTCAATTACCAGAGATGTCAGTGGCGAAGGTGTTCAACAGTCCTTGCTTAAAATATTAGAAAGTACTGTTGCTAATGTTCCTCCACAAGGTGGAAGAAAACATCCACATCAGGATTTTATACAAATTGATACCACTAATATCTTATTTATTTTAGGTGGTGCTTTTGATGGCTTAACCAAAACCATCTTGCATCGTATTAATCAAAAGTCAATAGGTTTTGGCGCCAATATAGAAGGTTACGAAGCTAAAGAAATCGGTGAAATTCTTTCGCATGTTTTACCTGAAGATTTATTAAAATTTGGCTTGATCCCAGAGTTTGTTGGCCGAGTTCCTGTTATTGTTACTTTAGAGGGTCTCGATGCTGATGCTTTAGTGAAAATTTTAAAAGAACCTAAAAATGCTTTGCTTAAGCAATACGAAAAACTCTTATATTATGATGATGCAGAATTGACATTTACAGATGATGCTATTAAAGCTATTGCAGAAAAAGCATTATCATTAAAAACAGGCGCCAGAGGCTTGCGTGCCGTCTTGGAAAAAATGATGCTAGATATCATGTATGAAGTCCCTTCTAAGGGTAATATCAAAGAAGTTATTATCAATGCAGATACCGTCTTGAAAGACGAAAAGCCTGAATATGTTTATTTTGCAGAAGAACCTTCTGCTTAAGATTATTAAATTAGATTAAACAATAAACTACTATTTGAGTTTTGACTTGAATAGTAGTTTTTATTTTCTCAAAAGTTCCTAATATTCTGAAAAAAATATAAAAAGATTTTCTTTTTTCTTTTATATGATTATAAGAAAAAAAGGAGCTCCATATGAAATTTTTAGAATATGAAGTTTATGCCTTAAGTCCATTAGGTCGTGACTCATTTCAAGGCTATTTAAGAAATGATGGTCGCAAAATTATTATAAAAAAACAAGCCGATTTTACGGATATTAAAGTAATCGAACAATTAACCTATATAGAAATGCAAGGCATTCCTCACGTCCTGGGAATAACTCATTATCAAGAAGAAGAATGGTTGATTTTCACATGGCTTGAAGGCAAAGCCTTAAATACTCAAAAACGAACACCAGAAAATATTATTCAAATTATTGAAAAAGTCCTAACCCTTATAAATAAATTATTTTTCTTAACAGACTATCATTGGTTTTTTCTTGATTTGAAAATGCAACATATTTTAATAGATGAAAACGAGAATATTTTACTTATTGATTTTGAACATGTTTATTTATCAAAAAAAACAAGTGTGAAATGGCAAAATATACCTTCTATAGGCTTAAACACAGCGTATTGTTCTCCTGAAATTCGAGAAAATGAATTAAGTGCCAAGCATCATGAATACGCATTAGCACTTATAGCCCTTAACATAGTCCAAGAACAAAATACACAAGCTTTGAACAAGCATAAATTGCATAAAGCACTTAAACAATTTCCAGTTGATTGGCAAATAAAACTAAAAAATGCTTTAGATGGAAAAGGTTTAGTCAAGCGACTAGAAAATGTAGATATTGATACCAAAAAAGATTTAGATCATGATGTATCTTTTAAAGAAAAAGAAATAAAGGTTAGTAAAGGGCAAGAACTCTTTGAAGATAAGGATAATATTAAAAGCAAAGATAAACTAGCTAAGACAGAACCTTTTTTATTCCAACATAAAATTTATTTGGATAATGAAAAAATATTAAATGTACAAATTGATCTCACCATAGAATCGATAGTCCATGATTGAAACAAAGAAATTGAATCATATTTTGAGAATATTTCTTATAATCAAAAATTCATCTATGATATAATGTAAAATTGAAATTAAAGTAAAATTTAGTAATAATATAAATATTTAAGAATAATAACAATGGCAAATCTTTGGGGGTTAACAGTGGCAAAGGAAACATATTATATTACAACACCAATCTATTATCCAAGCGGACGCTTAACAATAGGTAATTCATATACAACAGTTGCAGCAGATGCGATTGCGAGATATCAACGTTTGCGTGGAAAAGATGTTATGTTCTTAACGGGAACAGATGAGCATGGTCAAAAATTACAGCAATCTGCAGAAAAAGCTGGTTTAGAACCTCAAGCCTATGTTGATGATATGGTTTCTGAAATTAAAAAATTATGGGAATTATTGAATATTTCATATGATCAATTTATTCGAACAACGGATCCACAACATGTAGCTGCTGTGCAGAAAATATTTACCCAATTATATGAACAAGGCGATATCTATTTAGGCGAATACGAAGGTAATTATTGTACGCCTTGTGAATCTTTTTGGACTGATTCACAGCTTGTAGATGGTAATTGTCCTGATTGTGGTAGACCCGTTCAAAAGATGAAGGAAGAATCTTATTTTTTCCGCCTTTCAAAATATCAAGATGTTTTACTTGATCATATTGAAAAACATCCTGATTTTATTCAGCCAACGACACGGACAAAAGAGATGGTAAATAATTTCTTGAAACCAGGTTTAGAAGATTTGGCTGTTTCACGAACTTCATTTAATTGGGGTGTTCCTGTTCCTTTTAATGAAAAACATGTTATTTATGTGTGGTTTGATGCCGTTTGTAATTATTTGACAGCTTTAGGTTATCCTGAAAATACAGAAGCCGTTCAAAAATATTGGCCAGCAGATGTACATTTAGTCGGTAAAGATATTGTGCGTTTCCATACGATTATTTGGCCAATTATTTTATTAGCTTTAGGCGTAGAATTACCCAAACAAGTTTTTGGACATGGTTGGTTATTGATGAAAGGTGGCAAATTATCCAAGTCTAAATTGAGTGGTACTCAAGAAAAATATATTGTTGATCCTGTTGTTTTGAGTGAATTATATGGTGTTGATGCCATTCGCTATTTCTTAATACGCGAAATAACTTTTGGCCAAGACGGTAATTATTCAAATGAAGCTTTACAATCACGCATTAATTCGGATTTAGCGAATGATTTAGGCAATCTATTATCGCGTACCATTAGTATGATTGATAAATACTTCCCAGACGGTTTACCTGAAAATTCAGAAAAAGATGCTCTAGACACTGAAATATATGAATTGGCGAATCAAGTCATTGAAAAAGTAGAAGAAGAGTTTGAACAATTACGCCTTTCAGATGCTTTAATAAATATTTGGAATTTAGTCAGTCGCTTAAATAAATACATTGATCAAACAACACCTTGGATTTTAGCTAAGGATGAAAAGCTCTTACCTCGTTTGGCAGAAGTACTTTATGTATTAGCAGATAATTTGACCAAAATTGCTATCTTGATTGCATCCTTTATGCCAGACACAACAGATAAAATGTTCCAAGGTTTAGGCATTGATTTTAAATATAATGAAAATTGTAATATAAATTGGGATATGGCAAAACAAGATAATTTATATACTCGTGGTATAAAAGTGAATAAAATAGCACCTCTCTTCCCGCGAATAGATGAAAAAGAAAGCCATGAGAAATTTTTGAAATTGAGTGAAGAGTTGGATAAGAAGCTCAATGTAGATAAAACTGCAAACTCAAAAGAAGATAAAAAAGAATCGACAAAGAAAATAGTTGAAGATTCTAATTTAGAGAAAGCTGAGGTTTCTTTTGATCAATTCTCTGCTATGGATTTAAGAGTTGGTAGAATTATTGAATGCGAAAAAGTTCCAAAAGCAGATAAACTTTTAAAGTTTAAAATTGATTTAGGCAAAGAAGAACGAATCATTATTTCGGGAATTGCTGAATACTATCAACCAGAAGATTTGATTGAAAAAAATATTGCTTTGATAGCAAATTTACCAAGCCGTAAAATTTTTGGGATTGAATCACATGGCATGCTTTTATCGGCGATTCAATCTGATGGATCGCTTCGCTTATTAATATTAGATGATGAAATAGAGGCAGGTGCTGAAATTGGCTGAAATGAAATGGTTTGATACACATTGTCATTTACAAGATGAGGCTTTTGAAAAAGACAGAAAACAAGTTTTTGACAGAGCTCAAGCTGCTAATGTAGAGTATATTTTACTCTCTACTTCTTTTATTGAAGATGCTAAAGAGGCAGCTAATCTTGCGCTACAATACGAAAATGTTTATTGCGCAATGGGTATTCATCCACAAGAAGCCAGTCGATGGGATACGAATTCAGCTGATAATTTAAAAAAGCTTTATCAACAGATTGGAAATAAAGCAAAAAAATTGGGTAGAGATAATCCAATTAAAGCAATAGGTGAAATAGGTTTAGATTATCATTGGGATAACGACCCACATGAATTGCAAAAACTTGTTTATAAAGAACAAATACGATTAGCGCATGAGCTACAATTGCCAATTATTATTCATGAAAGAGATGCATTTCAAGAAAGCTATCATATTTTAAGATGGGCATATGATAATAATCTCTTAATGAAAGAAGCTGGTGTTTGTCATTGTTTTTCAGGTAGTTGGGAAAGTGCACAACAATTAATAAAATTAGGATTCCTTATTGGTCTTGATGGACCGGTCACTTTTAAAAATGCTAGAAAAGCAAAAGAAATAGCAAGTAAAATAGATTTGAATAAATTGCTATTAGAAACAGATTCACCTTATTTAACACCAGAACCACATCGGGGTAAAAGAAATGAAAGTTCTTATATTCCATTTATAGGTCAAACGATTGCAGCATTAAGAGAAGAGAAAATTGAAATGATTGCAAAACAAACTTTAGAAAATGGAAAAAGAGTTTTTTTAATTAAATGAATATAATTATGAGAAATAGAGCTTCTTATTCTCGATAAAAAAAGAAAGAATATAGGTCGAAAAGATGGATACTGATAACAAAAACACTGATCAAACAAAAAAGGTAAAAGAGTATCATTTTGGTGATCCTAATAAGGCTAAAAACAATAAAAACAAACAACAAAATACGCAACAAAATACACAACAAAATTCACAAAAAAATGCCAATAGAAATCACCAAAGAAAAAAGAATACGGCAGCAAAATCAAACACAGTTAATCAGAGCATGACAGAAAATCAATCGCAAAATAAAAAAAATGTGAAGAGAAATACTCGCAAAAAAAATTACAAAAAGAAAAAATACAGTAGTGTACAAACAGCCGAAGACGTAAGAATAGACAATGAACATTTAGAAAAAGAAATTATATTAGATATTCAATCAATTAGACAAATCGAAATTGAATAAATAAATAAAAAAATAAATGGATAAACAAAGTTTTAATTTCTATTGATAAGATTTTATCTGTTGAATATAATTTTAATTGAACTTATAGTCTAATTGATAGGTTATTAGCAGTTTAATTGATACAAGGGCATATATTTGACTTGAATACAATCAACTTGTATAATCTTAAAGCTGAAGATTAAGACTTTGGGAGGTGATTAAAAATGCCAAAAAGAACATATCAGCCCAAAAAACGCTACCGCAAAAGAGTACATGGCTTCCGCGCACGCATGAAAACTTCTGGAGGTAGAAGAGTTTTAAAGAACAGAAGAGCAAAAGGAAGAAAAAAACTCTCAGCATAAGACCAATTAGGTTGGTCTTTCTTCTTGTTATGCCTAAAATTTTAATATTTTGTTCATCATTAATGAATGATTAATAAGTAAAAAAGACCAATTTTAATGGATAAGGATGCGGCATGAAGCGAACAGAAATGCTTTGCAAGAACTATGAATTTGAAAGAGTTTTTCGTAAAGGAAATTATTACAATTCAAAATATTTGACGATTTATGTTCGGCCGCGTGTGGATGATCGTTTATTATTAGGGATAACTGTCTCTAAACAAGTAAAAGGCAGTGTTAAACGCAATCTTGTCAAAAGATGGCTGCGAGAAGTATATCGTAGTACTGAAGACGATATATGCTCAGGTTATGAAATCATTATGTATGGTAGATTAAAACCAGAATTAATGGATTATTATAAGCTGGCAAATGCTTGGCGAAAATTAATCAGAGAAGCTAATATTTATTGTCCGAAGGTTGTAGAAGATTCTACTGACGGGCCATCTATATAAGAGTAACCCAAATGAATGATTGATAAATTGATAACTTATGTTGAGTAAATTGGCAATTAAATTGATACGTTATTATCAGACCAATATCTCTGCCTATACGCCGCCTACTTGTAAATACTATCCTACCTGTTCGGAATATGCTATAGGAGCAATTCAAAACTGGGGGTTTTTAAGAGGCACATTATTAGCTATTTGGCGAATTTTACGATGTAATCCGTTTTCTAAAGGCGGATATGATCCAGTACCGCAGCCAAAGAAGAAATTTTAAGGAGCATATCGATGCCTACAATACCTGTTATGATGGGGCTAATGGATCCATTATATAATTTATTTGGTTGGATCTTAAGTAAAATGTATCTATGGATAGAAGATTATGGTTTGGTTATCATTGTCTTTACCATTTTTATCAATGTTATTCTTTTGCCATTCAGTATAAAATCGCAAAAGGGAATGTTAAAACAACAAGGTTTGCAAGATGAGATTAATGAGATAAAAAGACAATTTCCAGACGATCCACAAACGCAACAACAATTACAGCAAGAACTTTTTCAAAAAAATGGAATTTCCATGACCTCAGGTTGTTTGCCCTCATTTTTAAGATTGTTTTTGATTCTCCCAGTTTTTAGAATATTCCAAAAACCTTTGCAATATATTGGCGGTGTTTCAGCAGATAATATTACTAAAATAAGTGATTATCTAGTTAATAGAAACTTATTAACTGATCAGAATGTAAAAATGTTAGCAAGATCGGATATTCAAATTATTTCTGCTTTACAAGACAATGCTAGTGCTTTAGGAACAGCTGTAGAAAAAGGTTGGATTAAATTAAATCAATTAATTGATTTGGATTTTCTTGGTATTAATTTAGGTAGAACTCCATCTTGGCGTCCATCTGATATTTTTGGCGCAGAAAGCCGTGTTTATTTACCATTGTTAATTTTACCAGTTTTGACTATTGTTGCGATGATTATCCAAATGAAGTTAACGACTAAAATTTCACAGGCGAAAGTTGTAGACAAAGAAGAAGTTGAAAGAGCCAAGAAAAACCCTGCGAGGAGTCAACAAGTACAAGGAAATCAAGGCACAGAAGGTATGATGAAGAGCATGAATATTATGATGATTGTTCTGATGGTCACGACTGTTTTTGCTTTGCCTTCAGCGATGGGTATTTATTGGGTAATGAATTCAGTTATGAGCATTGCACAATCCCTATTTCTTTATTATTTTTATACAAAACCTTTCCGTAAAGCCTTAGGGAATCTTGAACAATAATTTTAAGCGTTTGAACAGTTAACGCTAATCATATAAAGGAGAATGTAATGACAAAAACAGTAGAAGTTTCGGCGCGCAGTGTAGAAGATGCGATACAAAAAGGATTGCTGGAACTCGGGATTGAAGAAAACGAAGCGAGTATAGAAGTTATTAATGAAGGCGATAGTGGCGGACTTTTTGGATTTGGTAGAAAAGATGCTGTAGTACGTATTTCCACTGAACAAGATAATGAATTTGAAGAAGAAGAAACGACAGAAGACTCTGATAAAGAGGATGTTAAATTAGAGCAGAATAAAGAAAAAAATAATAGCTCAGAAACGGTTACTCTGTCAGTTGAAGAACAAGAAGAAGTCGAATCTCAGGCAGTTGAATTTGTTGCAAAAGTTATGCAAAGTTTGGATATACATGGAAAAATGTCATCTTATTTTGATGAACATAGTGTTTTACATTTAAATGTGATTGGTGATGATCTTGGTGCTGCTATTGGTCGACGTGGTGAAACTTTAGATGCATTAGAGTATTTGACGATTTTAGCTGTTAATAAAAATCGAGAATCCTATGTTCGTGTCTCTTTAGATGTTGGTGGATATCGTGAGCGACGTATTAAAAGTGTAACGCAGCAAGCTAGAAGATCAGCTGAACGCGTTATTCAAACAGATAGAAAATATACAATGAAACCGATGACTTCGGCAGAACGAAGACAAGTTCACATTGCTTTACAAGATTATTCTGGTGTTCGTACGAATAGCGAAGGTAGAGAACCAGACCGCTCAGTGGTTATTTATCCCTCAAATGATTAAAAATTATGAAAACAAATTTTGAAAATAAGAATAATGAACAGATAATACACAATGATAAAGAAACAGCGGCAACAATAGCCGCTGTTTCTACACCAGCAGGTATTAGTGGTATTGCCGTGATTCGTTTAAGTGGGGATCAGGCAGGTTTCATTTGTGATCAACTCTTTCAACCAATGAATAAAAATTTTAAAAAACCAAGTCAAATGCAGGCTTATACTGTAGGAGTTGGTTATTGGCATGCTTATCAAAAAAAGGAAATTATAGATCAAATAGTTTTAACTTTTTTCAAAGCTCCACATTCTTATACTGGTGAGGATGTTTATGAAATTTCTTGCCATGGTGGCCAATATATAAGAGAAGCAATATTACAAAGCTTATTTGAAGCAGGTGCTGAACCAGCGGGACCCGGTGAGTTTTCTAAACGTGCATTTATTAATGGAAAATTAAATTTGACAGAAGCCGAAGCTGTTATGGATATGATTTCAGCCGAATCTAGTCGTCAAAATCAAGTTGCTTTGCAACAATTAAGGGGTAATCTATCAAAACAAATCGATAAATTAAGAGATCAATTATATAAAGTCATTGCTCAAATTGAAATGATTATTGAATTTCCTGAAAATGAAGATTCTCCTGAAAAACGCCAAATGATTGCAAATCGTTTAAGTGAAATAAATGATGTATTACAACAAGCTATTGCTAGCTTTACGCATGGCCGCATTATTAGAGAGGGCTTTCAAGTAGTCATTGCTGGACAGCCCAATGTGGGAAAATCTTCTTTGCTCAATTGTTTACTTGGCGAAGATAGAGCCATTGTCACATCTGAAGCTGGTACAACTCGCGATATTGTCGATGCCCAATTGATTATTGATGGTTTATCCATTCATTTAACAGATACAGCAGGATTACGATTGACAGAAAACATAGTTGAAAAAGAAGGCATAAACCGAGCCTATCAAGCATTAGAGAAAGCAGATCTTATTTTTTATGTTTTTTCACCAGAAAATCCAAACACTTGGCAACAAGATCTGGAAGAAATCAAAACTTTATTAAATCAAAATAAAAATATTACAATCATTGCAGGAAAACGTGATTTACAAGAACATCAAGAATTATCGACTTTTTTAGATCGTCATATTGATAATTTGGATATTCTTGATTTTTCTGCTTTTGATGATCAAGCGGATTTGTCTATTAAAAAATATATTTTGCAAACTTTTGAAAAATTTGGAAAAACAGAAAGTGATGCGATTCTTATCACTCATTTAAGACATCGCAATATTCTAGAAAAAACTTTTTCGCATATTCAAGAGGCAGAACAGGCATTTGAAAATCAAATTCCTTTAGATATCATATCAGGACTTTTACAAGCATCGGCTGAAAACTTAGCTGAGATAACGGGAGATCAAGTTTCAGAAGAGTTAATAGACACCATCTTTTCTGAATTTTGTGTTGGTAAATAATTGATGTAGAAAATATTAATAATGTTTAGATATTTGCATCATAATATAAACAAAAACTTAACGAATAAAATATTAATAAACAGAAAAAACATCCAAGGCTTTAAAGAAAAATAATTATGAAAAAAGAAAATTTGAAAGATAATACTTGGTTTGCCGGCAATTATGATGTTATTGTGATCGGTAGTGGACATGCTGGTGTTGAAGCTGCTTTTGCAGCGGCAAGATTAAATAAAAAAACGGCAATCTTTGCGATGACTTTAGAAAGCATTGCTAATCTACCATGCAATCCTAATATTGGCGGTACGGCAAAAGGTCAATTGGTACGCGAAATTGATGCTTTAGGCGGTGAAATGGGAAAAGCTGCTGATCAACAAACCATACAATTTCGTATGTTAAATTCTTCTAAAGGCCCAGCAGTTATTTCGCCTCGAGCACAAATTGATCGAAAAGCTTATCAAGCAGAAATTAAAGAGCGTCTAGAAAAACAAGAAAATCTATTTTTAATACAATCAGAAATAGTAGATTTAATTTATCAAAATGATCAATCAGGTAAAACTCAAGTTGTTGGAGTCATTGCTAAAGATGGTATGTATTATTCTGCTCAAAAAGTAATTGTGGCAACAGGTACTTTTTTAAATAGCAAGATTATTATTGGCGATGCTGTCCTAGATAGTGGACCTGATGGTTTATCAGCTGCAATTGGTCTAAGTGATGCTTTACGCGAATTAAAAATACCAATAAAGAGATTTAAGACAGGGACACCAGTTCGTGTAAATGCGAGGTCTTTAGATTTTTCTGAATGTGAAGCTCAAAGTTCGGATGAGGTAATCTTGCCCTTTAGTTTTGAAAATGATGAAAATCCTAATTGGCAAATAAAAGCAGATTTACCTTGTTATATGACTTGGACAAGCAGTGAAACAAAGAAACTTATACTTGATAATATTGACCGCTCACCTTTATTTAGCGGTGTTATCAAAGGTGTGGGACCGCGTTATTGTCCTTCACTTGAAGATAAATTTGTTAAGTTTCCAAAACATGAAACACATCATGTATTTTTAGAACCGACAGGCCTCAATACATTAGAATATTATGCTAATGGTTTATCTAGTTCTATGCCACAAGATGTACAATATCAAATGTTAAAGACAATTAAAGGTTTAGAAAAAGCAGAAATAATGCGTATTGGTTATGCGATTGAATATGATTTAATCGAACCAACGTCTTTACATTTATCTTTAGAGTCTCGTATAGTCGATAATATTTATTTTGCTGGCCAAATTAACGGTTCTTCTGGTTATGAAGAAGCCGCAGGCCAGGGCTTAATAGCAGGTATAAATGCAGCACGATCCATCGATCATTTAGAGCCCATTGTTTTAAAAAGATCGGATGCTTATATTGGCGTATTAATCGATGATCTTGTCACGAAAGGTACCGATGAACCTTATCGCATGATGACAAGTCGAGCGGAATATCGCTTGATTTTAAGACAAGATAATGCGGATCGCAGATTAACAGAACTGGGATATCAAATTGGTTTAATATCAGAAGAGAGATATGAAAAATTCCAAGCAAAAATATCAAGAATAGATCAAGAAATTTCACGATTAAAAGAAACACGCATTCCATATCAAGGCGAATTGAGTGAAATTTTAAAACAAAAAAACTCTGCTATTAAAACAGGTAATGTTAGTCTAGCTGAATTAATTAAAAGACCTGAAATACGTTATGCTGATTTAGCAAAAATTGATCCGCAAAGGCCTAAATTAAATTATGCGGATTCTTTTAGTGTAGAGGTCGAAATTAAATATGAAGGCTATATTAATGTTGAAATGGAAAGAATTGAAAAATTCAAAAAATTAGAAAATAAAAAAATACCCAATGATTTTAATTTTCAAAAAATTTCAGGTTTGCGCAATGAAGCCAAATCAAAATTAGATCAAATTAGACCACTTTCTATTGGACAAGCAAGTCGGATCTCTGGTGTTTCTCCAGCCGATATTTCTGTTTTACTGGTAGCCATAGAAGAGAGAAATCGCAAATCATAAATTGATGATTTATTAAAAACTAAAAATACATAAGATCAGATTAATTAAAAGGAAACCGATTTAAATGAAAGATGAACTCAAACAAACAGATGATTTACTAGGACTAAAAGCTGCTTTGGATAGAATTAAACAATATATTAATCCTAGTCTTTCTGAGCTGCAAGAAAAACAAGTTTTAACTTATTTTGTTCATCTTTTAGAAGTCAATCGTTATATGAATTTAACGGCGATCACAGATTATGATCAAATGATGGAATTACATCTCTTGGATAGTATTTCTGTTTTACCATATTTGCCAATTGAAGAAAATCTTCAAATAATAGATATAGGGACTGGTGCAGGTTTACCGGGTTTACCTTTGAAAATCTTTAGACCGGATTTTGTTTTAACCTTATTGGATGCAACAAAAAAACGCCTATCTTTTTTAGATGAATGTCTTCATTTAACAGGCCTTGAAGAGAAAGCAAAAACCTTACATGGCAGAGCGGAAGAAATAAGCAGACAAAAAAAATATCGCGAATCTTATGATATTGCTATTGCTAGAGCAGTGGCTTCTTTAAACGTTTTAGTAGAGTTATGTTTACCATTGGTAAAATTAAATGGGTTCTTTATTGCTATGAAAGGCAATTCAACCCAAGAGATAAAAGAAGCAGAAAAAGCAATAGAATTATTAGGTGGGGATATTGCCGATGTTATTGATTTTCAATTACCGATAAGCAAAGCATCTCGTAGCTTGATTTTAATTCAAAAAATTGAAGAAACAAAACCTAAATATCCAAGGCATGCCGCTAAAATTAAAAATATGCCTCTTTGATTGTTGCATTCTTAACTCATTTTTTATGATTCAATATCATTTCTAACCAATAGATAACCAATAGATTTTAATCATCTATTTAATTTGTGGTACCTTTTTATAATGGCTTCCATATCAAAAAGAGGCGTTTTACGTTATAATGTATATTATTATTAATAGTTAAGAGAACAAGAATTTTAGGAGGAATCAGCATTCATGGCTGAAGATAAAAATAATACAGAAAAACTTGATGCAAGAGCACTACAAGAGCAAAGAGAAGCAGAAGTTGATCAAGCTTTTCGTAATCCGGATAATGTCATTATACCTAGAGACTTAGAAATTGAAATGCGAAAATCATTCATCGATTATGCGATGAGTGTTATTACAGATCGTGCTATTCCAGATGTACGTGATGGTTTAAAACCGGTACATCGACGCATTCTATATTCCATGTTTACACAAGGTTTTACACATGATCAACCTTATAGAAAATGCGCAACTACCGTTGGTGATGTATTAGGTCGATTTCATCCACATGGTGATGCCGCAGTTTATGATAGTTTAGTTCGTTTAGCCCAGCCGTTTTCCATGCGTCATACTTTGGTTGATGGCCATGGTAACTTTGGTTCAAGGGACGGCGATCCACCAGCAGCCTATCGTTATACAGAAGCCAGATTAACTCGTTTATCTGGTGAGATGATGGCGAATATCAATAAAGATACCGTTGATTTTAGGCCGAATTTTGATGAACATCATTTAGAACCAGAGGTTTTACCAGCTCCATTCCCAAACTTACTTGTAAATGGTGCAACCGGTATTGCTGTCGGTATGGCTACCAATATTCCGCCTCATAATATGGGCGAAACCATTGATGCTTCTATTTATTTAATCGATAATCCCGATAGTGATGCGGATGATTTGATGAATATTATTCCTGGACCAGACTTTCCCACTGCTGGAATTATTATGGGGACTTCGGGTATTCGTTCAACTTATCGTTCAGGCCATGGCAGAATTGTTGTACGTGCCAAAACTGAAATAGAAGAAATGCGCAATAATAGATATCGTATTCTCGTTCATGAATTACCCTATATGGTCAATAAAGCAAGATTAATTGAACGCATAGCGGACTTAATGAAAGATAAACGAATTGAAGGCATTTCGGATGTTCGCGATGAATCTGACAGAAATCAAGAAGTTAGAATTGTCATTGAATTAAAAAGAGATGCAACACCAAGTGTTGTTCTCAATCAATTATTTCGAAATACACAAATGCAAGATACCTTCAGTGCTAATCTCTTAACTTTAGTCAATGATGAAGAAAATCATTATGTTCCTAAAATTGTTAACTTAGTTGAGGCTTTGCAATATTTCATAGATTTTAGACGCGAAATTATAACAAGGCGCACCAAATTTGATTTGGAAAAAGCCGAGGCGAGAAAACATATCGTTGAAGGCTTACAATTAGCCATTGATCATATCGATGAAGTCATTAGCATCATCAGAGCTTCAGCCAATGAAACCGTAGCCAAACAAAATTTAATAGAACGTTTTGAATTATCTGAAAAACAAGCTCAAAATATTGTGGATATGCGTTTAGGCCGTTTATCTGGATTAGAAAGAGATAAATTACAGGCAGAAGCAGATGATTTAGCCGAAAAAATTGCATATTATAATCGTATTTTGACAGAACCGACTTTAAGAGATGATATTGTCAAAGATGAATTATTACAGACGAAAAAACGTTATGCCAATGAGCGTCGCACCTATATTGATCCGACGGCTGAATTTGATATGGATATCGATGATGAATCTTTAATTGAAGAAGAGCAAATTGTCATCACGATGACTAAAGAAGGTTATATTAAAAGAATACCAGCTGATACTTATTCTGCTCAGCATCGTGGTGGACGTGGTATTACTGCTATGCAAACGCGAGAAGAAGACATTGTAGATATGCTTCGGACGACTTCAACTCATGATTTTATCCTTTTCTTTACCAATACAGGGCGTGTTTTCAAATTAAAAGGCTATCAAATTCCAGATGCTGGTCGCCAGGCTAGAGGAATGGCTGTTGTTAATTTATTGCAATTAAGTCCAGATGAAAAAGTAACAGGATTTATTTCTATAGAGGACTTCGATCAAGATAAATATTTATTGTTTGCTACAGCTCAAGGGCAAGTTAAAAAGACATCCTTGGATCAATATCTCAATATTCATAAAGGTGGCCTCATTGCAATCAATTTAAGAGAAAATGATAATTTGGTAGGCGTAGAACTTGCCGATGATAAACATGATGTCATTCTTGTAACCCAAAAGGGTAAAGGCATTCGTTTCTCAGAAACAGATGTTCGAGCAACTGGTAGAAATACGAGTGGTGTTAGAGGAATTAAATTGTCTGGGCAGGATCAGGTTATAGCAATGGTTGTACCAGATCGTTCAGAGAATCTTTTAATTGTTACAGAAAATGGCTTTGGTAAAGCAACGAATATTGATGACTTTAGAGTTCAAAATAGAGGCGGCAAAGGTTTAATTGCTTATAAGATTACACAAAAAACGGGTAAAGCAGTCAATGCAGTCTTACTCAATCAGATGAAGTCAACAGACATTTTATTAATCAATGATGCTGGTATTATTATTCGTATTAATTCTTCAGAAGTTCCAGTACTTTCACGTAGCACACAAGGCGTAACTTTAATGAGAACTCATGATTCTAAAGTCGTCGATTTATCTTTGATTGAAAAAGATGAAGAGGATGATGAAAAAATTCAGGCAAATGCCGATGTAGACAATTCTGATGCAAATAATGCTGAGGAAGAAAATATAGATGAAGATACAAATATGGAAAATACCAAAGAAAGTACAGATACAATCGATGAAGACGATGAAGAAACAGATAATTCTTAATTATAGGGGGGAATAAATGAATAATTTCGATTTTTGTAGTCCTACTTATTTTGCTTTTGGAAAAGACACGGAAAAAAGAGTTGGTGAATTGACTAAAAAATTTAATGGGAGCAAAGTTTTACTTCATTATGGACAAGGCTCTGTTATCAAAAATGGATTATTGGATATTGTTCGAGAATCCTTAAGACAAGAAAATATCGAATTTGTTGAATTAGGTGGTGTTTTACCTAATCCAAGAGCAGATCTTGTTTATGAGGGAATTGAGCTTTGTAAAAAAGAAAAAGTTGATTTTATCATTGGACTCGGTGGAGGCAGTGCTATAGATTCAGCTAAAGCAATTTCAGTTGGTTCTCTATATGATGGTGATTTTTGGGATTTTTATGAAATGAAAGCCATACCACAAAAAGCAATACCGGTAGCCACCATTTTAACCCTGGCTGCAACCGGTTCTGAAGGTTCGAATTCATCAGTCATTAGCAATATTAAATTAGGGAAAAAATATGGATTGAACTCAGAATTGATTCGACCTGTTTTTAGTATTCTAAATCCAGAATATACCTATTCTTTACCAGCTTATCAAACAGCTTGTGGTATTGTAGATATGCTTTCTCATATTATGGAGAGATATTTTACAAATACACAAGATGTAGGCTTAACAGATCGTCTTTGTGAGGCTGTCATGCAAACTTTGATTGCCAATGGTAAAGTGGCTATGCAAGATCCTAATAATTATGAAGCCCGAGCAAATTTAATGTGGTCAGGTACTATGGCTCATAATAATATTTTGGGTGTTGGTAGAGAACAAGATTGGTCCTCACATGCAATGGAACATGAATTATCTGCTCTTTATGATGTAGCACATGGCGCAGGTTTAGCTGTTGTTTTCCCAGCTTTTATGAAATTTACTATGCCTAAGCACATTATGCGCTATGCCCAATTAGCAAATCGTGTTTTTCATATCGAAATGGATTTTGAAAATCCTGAAAATACGGCTAGAGCTGGTATTGAGGCCTTTGTAGATTTCTTTAAATCATTAAATATGCCAACAACTTTTGAGGAATTAGGCGCTAAGGAAGAAGATATTCCTACTCTTGCTGCAAATGCCAGAATAAAAGGCGGCGGAGATCAATTAGGCTTCTTTGAACCATTAAATAGAAAAGATATTGAAGCGGTTTATCAATTAATGTTGGAAAAAAATAAAAATAATTGGTAATCAGAAAAACAGAATATGATTGACTAGAAAAAAACAACAAAAAAGATAATATTATTTAATGAAAAAAATAATTTTAATTAGTAATTAATAATGCTTAAAGAATGAAGGATTCATAATGAAAAAGTTTATTAATAAATATGATATTGACGAAACAATAGATTCATTTGATATAAGTAAAAATTGGAATAGAGAAGACATCCCGGAAAAAGGCACTTGGGATTTAAGCTTTTTATTTGCAGATGATGAGGCATGGGAACAAGCCTTTGAGGAAATAAAAAACAATTTAAATGAAGCAGATAAATATCAAGGAAAATTAAGTTCATCTGCTGATGCTTTATTGGCTGGTTTAGAACATTATGAAAAAACGGTAAGACAAGCTGAAAAAGTTATTGTTTATTCAAATTTTAAACATGATCAAAATCAAGCTGATTCTAAATACGTGGCAATGAAATCCAAGGCCTCGCAATACTTGGCTCAATTAGCTGGCAAATTAGCTTTTATGCAGCCAGAACTCGTTTCTATTGAAAAAGAAACCTATGATAAATTTATTCGTGAAAATGATAAATTGAAAATTTATAAACATTATTTTGATCAAATTCTACGCCAAAAAGCTCATACTTTATCTAATAAAGAAGAGACACTTCTAGCTCAAGCTTCAGATATTTTGGACACTAGTTCTGAAGTATTTGCAGTTTTTAGTAATGCTGATTTGGAGTTCCCAACTGTTAAAGTTAAGGATGAAGATGTCCGTATTACTCAAGCTAATTTTGTTCCTTTATTAGAAAATAAAGATCGTAAATTACGTCAAGAAGTTTATGAAAAATATTATGCTACCTATAAGCAATATGAAAACACCTTAGCCTTAACTTTACAGAAAGAAATTAAAAAAGATAATTTTAATGCTTCTGTGCGAGGGCATAAAAGTGCAAGAGCAGCAGCGCTTTACGATAATGCAATACCAGAAATTGTCTATGATCAATTGCTTAATACAATCAGTGAACATTATGATTTATTACATAGATATGTGCATTTAAGAAAAGAAAAATTAAATCTTGAAACGTTACATGGCTATGATCTTTATACATCTATGGTAGATAATGTCGACTTTAAATTTAAGCCTTCTGAAGCTAAAGAAATTGTGATTGACGCTTTAAAACCATTAGGTGAAAAATATGGCCAAATATTAGAAAAAGCTTTTGATGAGAGATGGATTGATTGGTTCTCCAATAAAGGAAAAAGATCTGGTGCTTATAGTGCTGGTTCTACCTATGATAGCAAACCATATATGCTTTTAAACTGGCAGGGTACATTAGATGCTGTCTATACGTTAGCACATGAATTGGGCCATTCAATGCATTCTTACTTTGCCAATGGACAGCCATATATTTATAGTGACTATTCCATTTTCTTGGCAGAAATTGCCTCAACGACGAATGAAAATCTTTTAACCGAGTATCTCTTACAACATGAAAAAGATCCAAAACGTAAAAAATATATTATTAATCATTATTTAGATGGATTTAAAGGTACCGTATTTAGACAATCACAATTTGCAAAATTTGAACATTTGATCCATCAATCTGATCAAGAGGGTATTGCTTTGACCGCTGATTATCTAAATGAGCAATATGGTAAAATAAATCAAGAATTTTATGGACCAGAGCTTATTTTAGATCAACAACTTTCCCAAGAATGGATTCGTATACCACATTTCTATTACAATTATTATGTCTATCAATACGCAACAGGATTTAGTGCAGCAACGAGTTTTGCCTCTCGTATTTTGGCCGAAGGAAAACCAGCAACAGATCAATACTTAAAATTTCTCAAAGCTGGAACTTCTGATTATCCAATTGATGTCTTAAAAACATCAGGATTAGATATGACAACCTCAGAACCAATTGTATCTGCTTTAAAAACCTTTGAAAAATACTTAAACAAGTTTGAGGAATAAATAAGAAATAATTAAAAGAATCCTAATACTATTTTGACCAGAATGTTCTACAATTTGCATAATAGATTTTAATCTTCAAAAAAAATGATATGAGTAGGAGAAAATATGGCTAATCAAAATAATAAAACTCATAATCAATATGATGATCCCGATAATCAAAGGGATAAACCGAATGATCAAAGGTTACGAGGGCAAAATCCCTTTGAGCAAGGTTCGTATGAGCAAAATTCCAATAATAATCCATATAATACAGAATCACAGGGGCAAGGATCTTATGAAGAAAATCCATCCCATAACCCTTATGATCCTTATTCAACAAATTATTATAATCCAAATTCACAAGGTGAAAATACAGATAGCTCTGAAAATAGTCCATATCATTTAGATTCGCAAGATCATGATTATGATGAAGAAAATTCATTAGATGATCCGTATAATTCTGTTACAACAAATCTTTATGATCAAAATCAAAATGATCAAGATTCTAATTATGATCAAGCTAATGAATACTCACCATATGATACGAATTACGATGATGAAGACGATGAAAAATATAAAAAATGGATTTTACCACTAGTTATCATTGGTGTTGTATTATTTATTTTAATTATTTTTTCTTTTCTTAGAATTTTTGGTGTTATAGGAAATAAAAATAAAAAGGATTCAGAAGCCTCGTTTGAAAAGCAAACAGAAACTACTCAGCAACTAAGCTTAAAAACGGATGAAACACAAACTAAAGATAAAACAAAAGTTACGGTAAGTATAAAAACAACTTCTAATAGACCAGGCAGGAGTCCTGGCTTAACAACAGTCTTAAGTACTAAAGTACCAACTAAAAATACAACCACAACTAGTACAGGATTAAAAATTGATGAAAAAGAAATAAAAACAACCACGACCCCAGTATCTACGACTACGGTTGCTACGACAACATCTACAACGGCACCAACAACAACGTCTACAACGACGCCAACATCAGCACCAACAACGGCACCGACAACGGCTCCAACAACTACGCCAACGTCAGCACCGACAACGGAACCAACAACAGCGCCTACAACGACGCCGACGCCAGCACCGACAACGGCACCAACAACAGCGCCTACAACGACGCCAACGCCAGAACCGACAACGGAACCAACAACAACACCTACGTCTGCGCCAACTACAACTCCAACAACGGAACCGACAAATAAAGAAGTAGACATCCCTGATTCAATTACCGCAGAAGGTTATCCTGCTTTACCAAAGATAGAAAATCCGAATGGTAATCTGACTTCAATAATTGAGAACTTGCCGCAAGGTGCAATCATTAATCAATCAGGTTCAAAAATGGCGACCTTGTCTGGAAGTAATGTCATTCAAATAGAAGATGATGCGAAAATAAGTGAATACGAAATATTCGATAGCACAATAGATAAGTTAGTAAGTTTGAATGATAAATCATTTTATTATCTTTCAGCAGGAAAACTTTATCGTTTTAATTTTGAAGATGAAAGTTCTGTAGAAATAAAGAATGAGATATCTATTGACTTAGAAAAGGCAATCTATTATTCAATAAATAAAGATAATGTTTTGATTTACAGTAATGATAAACTTTATACGATAAAAGACGAAATGATTATAGATTTATTATCTGAAAAGGTTTCTGATATTAAAATTCAAGGGAATTTATTAGCTTTCTTAAATGATAAAAGTGAAATCAATCTTTTAGATTTGAGTGGAAGTTTAGAACAAAGTAATATTAAAATAATTCCAGAATCTGGTATTACTAAATATAGTATATCAACGGATGGTAATAGCATTACTTATTTAAAGAATCAAAGGGTATTTACCTATAAAGGAAATAAAATATATCCCGCATCTGATAAAGAATCTGATTTTATTCTTTCTGATAATCCAAATAAATTAATTGTCTATACATCTGATAAAGATTTAATAATTTTTACCATAAGTGAAGAACTTAAGTTAGATAAAGTATTTGAAAAAGTCAGTCCAGACACAATTGCGCATAATCAAGTCTTGAATTATGGTGGAAATTGCCTTTATGCTAATGCGAATAATTTTACCATTATTTATGAAAACGGTGACACAGAAGTGATTAATTTGTCATAACTGATACTATCAAAAAACAATCATAATGTGGCAAAAAATATAAGAAGTTGTTAAAAGAAAAAATAAAAAACCTCCCTTTTTGATTGAGTGAAAAAGCGGAGGTTTTCTTTTTTGTATTAATTAATGAAGATGTTATTTTATTAATTGAAATTAGATCTTAATATATATATATACCATATGTATTTTTTAATTCTCGTTTTGAATTTCAATTTGACAAGGCTTCATCGCAGCTAAAGCGGTTTTATGCTGCTCGGGAGTTACGCCTGCACAACAGGATGCATCAATAAAAATAGAAACTTCAGGCAAAAAAGCTTTAATAAGCAAAGCGTTTGAAATTACACAGATATCAGTACAAAGACCAATCAGTGTAATTTCTTTAATCGGCTCTTTATGATGTTCTTTCAGGAGCCAATTTCCTAATTCAACAGAACCGAATGTGGGTTTCTTAAATTTATGGACATCGCCTTTGCTCGCTAGTACCTCACGAACTTATGATCTTAGCTCCCAACCTTCAGTCTTTTCTATACAGTGTTTTACAGGCAGATTTTTGCCTTCTAGCGTATTAAGGTAGTCATTGGAATGAGTATCCTGAGTAACAATACAGGATCCGTCAAAATCTCTAATTTTTCGAACAACATTAGGAACAATTGCCAATGCCTCTTTTGTCCCAAGACTTCCAGAAATAAAATCATTTTGCATATCAACGATTATTAAATAATTATTCATAACACACAACTCCTTTGAATTCTTCATATAGATGAAGAAAATAACAAAATAAAGATCATAAACTCTATTCTCAACATAATATAATAATTATTAAAATGATTCATCTGAAATTCAAATCACAAGATTTCACCGATAATTAAAAAATTAATGATATTCTTCTGATAAATAAAAATTAAATAATATTTGAAATTATGGTTTTACTCTTAAATTAAAGAATTAATAGAAATAAAGATAATAATACAAAACACGACAACAAGGCCAAAACGCACGGCAACA
>DIRM01000032.1:0-30407 GCA_002427545.1 Mageeibacillus sp. UBA5436
AGAAAAAATCTGAAGCTGCTCGTAAGCGCAAACGCTGATGAATAGCAAATTAGAGTGATTGAGAAGAGGTTTCGTAAAAATGCGAACCTCTTTTTTATTTTAATTTTCACAATTCTTCGTGGAAAGTTCAGATACATTTAAACTGCAAAAGATATGATAAAATAGAATAACGATAAAAGACTTGAAAGAAGTGTTAAATATTAGAGAAAATGTTTTAGAAAAAAGAAAATGGTATTCCAATCCGATGACACAAGTTTATAATCAGAAAATTTTGAATAATCAAAATTTGTCGGATTCGGAAAAGATCAACCTTAGTATTAAAGCCTTACTTGAGGCAAAAGGTTTAAATGACGCCACAGAGCAAAATGATTTTTTTAATCCCGATTTTGCTCAAATGAATGATCCTTTTTTATTTAAGGACATGTATTTAGCATGTGAAATAATTTCGGAAACTATTAAAGCAAAAGAAAAAATTTTGATTTATGGCGATTATGATTGTGATGGTTTGACATCAACAGCTATTATGCTACGTGTTTTAAAAACACTTGGTGGTGATGTAGATTATTTTATTCCAAATCGTTTAGAAGATGGTTATGGTCTTTCAAGTGGAACCGTTGATCAGGTATTGAAGCTACAACCCGATTTAATCATAACAGTTGATTGTGGGATTAATAGTGTTGCTGAAGTAGATACTTTAATGCAAGCAAATGTCAAAGTAATTGTTAGCGATCATCATCAACCTGCGGAGCATTATGCTAAAAATGCTTTAGCAGTCATTAATCCTCAAGTAAAAGAAGATAATTACCCTTTTGCTGAATTAGCTGGAGCTGGAGTTGCTTTTAAATTATCACAAGCCTTAATCGAATATATGCAAATTGAAGATTTAGACTTAGCTTTTGCGCTATGTTTGGCAGCTGTAGGAACGACAGCAGACTCGATGCCTTTAGAAAAAGAGAATCGCTCGATTGTTTCATTAGCAACAGCCATATTTAATGAAAAAGCTCCTCTGGGCTTACGTCTTTTGGCTGAAAAATTTAATGGAAACAAAATGATTGATTCTTCATTTTTTAGTTTTGTCATAGGACCTCGCTTGAATGCAGCTGGCCGTATGGGGAAATTAACACCAGCCGTCAATTTACTTTTAAATGATGATATTAATAGTGCAGAAAAAGCAATTGAAGAATTAGAAGAATTAAATAATCAACGCAAGGAATTAGAACATAAAATTTATGAGGAAGCTATTTACAAAATAGGGCAAATGCCGACTTCGGAGAAGGAAAATATTATTTTAGTAGCTGATGAGAATTGGCATTCAGGGATTACGGGCATTGTGAGTTCTCGCTTGATGGAAAAATTCTCTGTGCCTGTTATTACATTTGCTGGATGTGATGATGTTTTAAAGGGCTCAGGCAGGAGTTTTGGCAACTTCGATATTTTAGCTGCCATTAGATCCGCCAAAGAATATACCATAACTTTTGGAGGTCATTTGCAAGCGGCTGGAGTAACTATTTCTTATGAAAATTATGAAGCATTTAAACAAATTATTTTAGATTATGCAGCAGCCAATCCCATTAATAAATCTGAAATTAAAGACAAACAATATTTATTAGAATTGCCGCATGATTTAATTAATGAAAATTTTGTGAATGAATTAAATAGATTTGAACCGTTTGGACAAAAAAATGAAAAACCGATATTTGTCTTAAAAAATGTTTATATAGAACAATGGAGAGAAGTTGGACAAGGTAAGCATATTAGCCTTAATTTACGTTTAAACGATTCAAGAATCGTATCCGCTATTGCTTTTCATGCCCAAGAGTTCTCTCGCCTTTTTAAAAGAAATGATTATGTGGATCTTCTTGTTTATTTAAACTTGCAAGAATGGAATGGTAAAACTTCCATACAATTACAAGTTTTAGATTGGGCAATTTCTTCATTAAAAAATTTATTATGGGATGATGCCGAAAGAGTAGAGAAAACATATCAAGTAGATCCATCAAATATTGTTAATTTAGAAAAAATGTATGGATTTAATCATATGCAATTTTCTGTGAATAATGATCAGATTATTAATGTAACAAAATATATTTATCAATATTCAGCTGATTTAAATAAAGGTATCAATATTTCAATTTTAGCAAGAGCTATTGTGCGCGAGATGAAAATTTTCTTAAACCCATTTATTTTACAAAGAATATTGTATATGTTAAAAGAAGCATCAGTTTTAGATTGGCAAACAATAGATTCTAATAATATCAGTATCAATATTTTGCCTAAGGAGCAGACGGAAAAGAGTATTCAGAAAACCCAAACTTGGAAAAATTTAAATCAACAGGGGTATATACTATGAGCCAAAATAATTTAGATAAAAAAAATAATGCTAATAAAAAAGCAAGCTCAAACTATAAGCCAGTCCTGACAAAGCAAGAAAATAAACTAGAAAAAGCTTTAAACCAGAGTGCCGATTTAGCAATCAATGATCCAAATCACTATGCAGAAGATGATCGAATAATGCATGGTTTAATTGATCAATTTGTCAAATATTCTGGTATGCCTTCAGGTGAAAAAATCTGGGAAGCTTATGAATTTGCTAAAAATGCACATGAGGGTCAAAAAAGAGCTACTGGTGAAGATTACATTATTCATCCGATTGCTGTTATGGAAATACTGATTGATATTGAAGTAGATCAAGAGACTTTAATTGCTTCTCTTTTACATGATGTAGCTGAAGATACAGAATATGGCCTTGATGATATTAAACAGAGATTTGGCGAAGACGTTGCTCAATTAGTTGATGGCGTTACAAAATTAAATAAAATTCATTTTTCCTCAAAAGAAGAAGTGCAAGCCGAAAATTTCCGCAAAATGTTCTTGTCGATGGCAGAAGATATTCGTGTGGTTTTAATTAAATTAGCTGATCGATTACACAATATGCGTACTATCGGGTTTAAATCACCAGAAAAACAAAAAGAAAAAGCCCAAGAAACGCTAGATATCTACGCTCCTTTAGCGCATCGATTAGGTATTTATAAAATTAAATGGGAATTAGAGGATATTTGCTTACGTTATTTAGATCCAGATTCTTATTATGAATTGGTAGGTTCTATTTCTCAAAAGCGCACAGAGCGTGAAAATTATTTAGAAAAAATTGTAGCTGAAATGAATACAAAAATTTCAGAAATGGGTATTGAAGCAGAAATTGAAGGCAGGCCAAAACATTTTTATAGTATTTATAAAAAAATGAAATCACAACATAAAAAAATTGATGAGATCTATGATCTTTTCGCAACACGTGTTATTGTGCCAACGGTCGGTGATTGCTATGCTGTTTTAGGCTTAGTACATGAATTATACAAACCTTTACCTGGACGCTTTAAAGATTATATTGCCATGCCTAAAGTCAATATGTATCAGTCTTTACATTCTACAGTAGTTGGTCCTGATGGTGTTCCATTTGAAGTGCAAATTCGAACTTTTAAAATGCATCGAACAGCGGAATATGGTATCGCCGCACATTGGCTTTACAAAGAAGGTAAAACTGCAAAAAAACAGGATGATGAATTAGAAGCAAAATTAACTTGGCTCAGACAATTGCTGGAATGGCAAAAAGATATGAGTGATGCTTCCGAATTTATGGACTTGTTAAAAACAGGCTTAGTCTTAGATGAAGTTTTCGTTTTTACACCTAAAGGTGAAGTCCGTTCTTTACCGGCAGGTTCGGTACCTATCGATTTTGCCTATCAAATTCATAGTGAAATAGGCAATTCTATGTACGGTGCTAAAGTCAATGGTCGTATGGTACCGCTTAATTATAAATTACATAGCGGAGATATTGTCGAGGTATTAACCTCAGATAAGGTGCAAGGGCCGAGCAGAGACTGGCTTAATATTGTTCAAACAAATTCAGCCAAATCTAAAATACGCAATTGGTTTAAGAAATCTATGCGCGATGAAAACATGACGCGTGGTAAAGAAATGCTGGAACGTGAAGTCGAAAAACTTGGTTTTAAACCTTCACAATTAATTCAAAAGAATTTTTATAATCCTATTTTGGAATCTCATTCTTTACAAAAATTAGATGATCTTTATGCCACCATAGGTTATGGTGGAATTTCGATTGGAAAAGTAACACCAAAATTAAAAAATAATTATATTAAATCTTTAGATCCAGAAGCCAGAAGAAAATTAGGATATCGCATCAATAGCAAAGGCGAAGTCGTCTATAGTCCAGAAACACTTTTAACCAAAGAAGATTTGCTAGAAGAAGCTAAAAATCTTACTAAGAAAACTGAAATAGATGAAAAACGCTCAAAACATGATCCAGGTGTTAAGGTCACTGGTTTAGACAATGTTCTAATCAAACTAGCAAGGTGTTGCAGCCCTGTACCAGGTGATTCAATTATTGGCTATATCACAAAAGGGGCTGGTGTCACGGTGCATCGTACCAATTGTCCTAATGTACAAAGCATGCTTGAAAAAAGTGACCGCTCTCAAAAGGATGCCGAAAAAGTAGCACGTTTAATCGATGTGACTTGGACAAACACAAACAATACAGGCTTCTACGTAGACTTACGTATTATTGCTCGAGATCGACCCAGTCTTTTAGCAGATATTTCTCAAGCCATTGCAGAAGAACATTTTACAATAGTCTCAGGCAATCTCCAATCGGCAAAAGATATGTCAGCCAATTTGTTATTAACGATTAAAATAACTGATAATATCTCACTTGAAAAATTAATTGGTCGAATCAAAGCAATTTCTGGAGTCATTTCTGTCGCTAGAGGCCATTGAGAAAAAACTTGAAAATGATTATAAAAAATAAAACCTTAAATATCTTTTAGAGACATTTAAGGTTTTTGTACGTACGCCCAACATGGGTAATAACTTATAAAATGCAAAGGAAATTTTCGTATTATTGATTGACTTCAATCGTTGAAATGATAAGCATAGGTCTACGTTTGGTTTGTTGATAAAGAACTTGTCTCATTTGTTGATACAGTTGACCAGAATCGATACGTTGTTTTAAAGTCTTTGCTTTGGAACTTTTTTTATTTCTTTTTCTTTGAGCTTTACTAACAAAATCATAAATTTCATTTTGACAAGTCATAATGACATTCTGTATTTCACTCTCATAGATAAAACCTTTAGCTTCTATAATGGGTTCTGCGGCTAAATCATTGATGGCAGCATCAATCACAATAAAAATAGCCACAACACCATCATCAGCTAATAATAAACGATCACGCAAGACTAAATCATCAATATCGCCAATACCAGAACCATCAATTAAAACACCAGCAGCTTCCGTATAACCAACAACCTCAGCAAATTGATTATTAAATTCTAGAATGTCACCATTATTAAGAATGAAAATATTCTCTTTTGGAATGCCTATTTTTTCAGCCAATTGGGCATGCCGTGATAAATGTCTATATTCACCATGAGCAGGAATAAAATATTTAGGTTTAATTAAATTGATTAATAAAGCCATCTCGCCGCTATAAGAATGGCCAGAAACATGAATGGCAGCTAAATCATGATAAATTACCTTGGCGCCTCTTTTATTTAATTCATCAATCACACGATAAATTGCTTTTTCATTACCAGGAATCATACTAGAAGACATCAATACCGTATCATTCTCATTGATGGCAACTTGACGATGTTGCGAAAAAGCCATTCGAGTTAAGGCAGACATCGGTTCACCCTGTGTGCCAGTCGTGATAATCACTAATTCTTTAGGTGGATATTTATTAATATCATTAATATCATTAATATCAATAATCGTATTTTTATTATAATCAATATAATTTAAAGAATCTGCCGCTTTAAAAGCATTAATCATGCTTCGACCTACTAAGGCAACCTTTCGATTAAATTGTTCAGCTACAGCAATAATTTGCTGCATTCGAAAAATATTTGACGAAAAGGTACTTACAAAAATCCTACCATCAATTTTAGAAAATAATTCAGAAAAAGTTTCACCAACAATTTGTTCTGAAGGACTAAAACCTTCCATTTCAATATTGGAGCTTTCTGCAAACATGGCTAAAACGCCATCATGGCCAATTTGAGCAATACGAAATAAATCAATAGGGTCGCCATGAACAGGCGTGTAATCAATTTTATAATCACCTGTATGGAAAATATTACCAATTGGTGTTTCAATTAAAAGCGCACAAGCATCAGCAATACTATGATTGACATGCACAAATTCAACATTAAAAGCACCAGCTCGAATTCGATCACCATCTTTTACGACATTTAATTTTGGATTTTCAATTGCGCTTCCTTGATCACGTGCATCTCTACCTGAGTCATTTACTTTGTTTTCAACTAATTTCATAGTCATAGCTGTGCCATATACAGGAATAGGAAATTTTCTTAAAAACCAAGTAATTGCACCGATATGATCTTCATGACCATGTGTTAAAAAAATAGCACGAACTCTATTCTTTTGTCTTTCTAACCAACTAAAATCGGGAATTATTAAATCAACGCCAGGCATATCTTCATCTGGAAAACCAATACCGACATCTACAACAATAATATCATTGCCCCATTGAAAAGCAGTCATATTTTTACCAAATTCTCTTAAACCGCCCAAAGGAACAATTTTTATTCTGGATTCATTTCCAAATAATTGAGGAAAATTTTCTGTTCTGTTTTTTTTCATTAATATCTCATTTCTTTTTTAGATTATGAATATAAATAGATTAATTTATTTAAATATTTTAATATGAAGTTTATAATCTTATTTTAACAGATTTTGGCTAAGATGACAGATAACAATACTTGCAACTTTAAATGTAGACTGTTATTATTTTTAAGCTACTAAGATCAAAGTCTAAATAGATATTGCCGATTGGTGTAAAGGTAGCACACCTGACTCTGACTCAGTTTGTGAGGGTTCGAATCCTTCATCGGCAGCCAAAAAGACCCTTGATACTTAATTATTTCAAGGGTTTTACTTTTCTTAGATGGCACTTAAATGCCACTTTTAGCTAAAGTTGTGTTAAATAGATATGGTTTAAGCATGATTTTGGCTTGCATGGAATTGATAAGCATGCTAAAATACAGAACTGAAATAAGCCGCAGGAGGTGAGAGAATGCCAAATATTAAGTCAGCAGAAAAACGTGTAAGGCAGAGTGTAAGTAAAACTGCTATTAATAAACATAGTAAAAGTGAATTGAAAACAGTTTTAAAGAATGCTCATCAAGCATTAGATACTTCCGCAGATGATGCGGCACAAAAAGCTTTAAAAGCCCAAAAAAAGATTGATAAAGCTGCCAGCAAAGGTCTAATCCATAAAAACAAAGCAGCACGCAAAAATTCGCAAATTGCAAAAAAACTCAATCAATTGGGTTAAAAAATAATAAAATTAAATAGAAATGTTTCCGGGGCAGGGCGAAAATCCCTACCGGCGGTAATTGACAAAAGTCATAAGCCCGCGACTCTCTAATAGAGATTGATAAGGTGTAAATCCTTAGCCGACAGTATAGTCTGGATGGAAGGAAACTTAGCTAATCTATAAATTTAGCTATTGGCCCCGTCATTTGTCGGGGTTTTTTTCTGGCAAATGAAATTTCTTAAAAAGGAGGAGTTCAAATGTCAGAACAAGAATTAAAAAAAGTCAAAGAAACAAGAGCCAAAGCTAATGCTAAAACAACATGGATTACTAAAACAGGTATTTTGTCCGCATTTGCCATTATACTTATGTATTTAGAATTTAATCTTCCATTAATGCCAGTATTCTTAAAATTTGATTTTGCAGAAATTCCAGCTTTACTGGGTGCTTTTGCAATGGGTCCCTGGACAGGTGTATTAATTGAATTTATCAAGAATCTTTCTCATTTGCCTTTCAGTCATACTGGTTTTACAGGTGAATTAAGTAATTTCATTATCTGTGGAAGTTTTGTTTTTGCAGCTGGTTTAGTCTATCAAAAGAAAAAAACAAAAAAACGTGCGGCTTTAAGCCTTGTGATTGGCACCATAGTGATGACTATTTTTGGTGTTGTCATGAATTATTTTGTTAATATTCCTTTCTATACCAATGTCATGGGTTTAGACATGAATGCGATCATTAGTATGACATCAGCAGTTGGTAATTCTTTGGTGACAGATATGAGAACCTTATTATTGTTTGTATTTGTACCATTTAATATTTTTAAAGGTATCGTAATATCCTTAATTGTGATGGTGGTTTATAAAAAACTGAGTCCGATTTTACATAAATAACCCTTGCTTATCGATTTAATCGAAAAAAATTTGTGCAATTACAATTGAAATAAAAATTAAAATTAATTAAATTTAAAAGCAAACGCATTTATATGTATAATGTTATTAACAACTTTAATTTGGGAGGCAAGATTAATGAAATTGGTTTTGATACGCCACGGCGAAAGTGAATGGAATAGATTGAATCTTTTTACAGGCTGGACTGACGTTGATTTAAGTGATAAAGGCAAAAAAGAAGCTTATGATGGCGGTGTTCTTTTAAAAGAAGCTGGCTTTGATTTCGATATTTGCTATACGAGTTATTTAAAGCGTGCAATACATACTTTAAATCATGCTCTTTTGGCACTTGATAGAGAATGGTTACCAGTTGTCAAGGATTGGCGTCTAAATGAGAGACATTATGGTGCTTTACAAGGCTTAAATAAAAGCGAAACAGCACAAAAATATGGAGAAGATCAAGTTAAAATCTGGCGTAGATCTTTTGATGTATGCCCACCTTCTTTATCAGAAGATGATGAGCGTAATCCTGCAAAGCAATCCGCTTATCGTAATGTTGATAAATCAGTTTTACCTTTAACAGAAAGTTTAGAGACAACTATCGAGCGAGTCATTCCTTATTTTGAAGATGTTATTAAAAAAGACATGCTTGACGATAAACGTGTTTTAATTGTTGCTCATGGTAATTCACTTCGTGCTTTAGTAAAATATTTTGATAAATTAAGTGATGAAGAAATTGTCGGAGTCAATATTCCTACAGGTATTCCTTTAGTTTATGAATTTGATTCAAACTTCAATGTTCAAGACAAATATTATTTAGGTGATCAAGAAGCTTTAAAGGCAAAGATGGACAGTGTTGCTAATCAAGGCAAGGCTTAATGAATTATTTTATTAAACCAAAAACAATATAAGATTATTTTTTATAAGCTCTGCTGTGATACATTCGCAACAGAGCTTTTATAAGTAACGATGAATCTTATAATTTAAGTCAAGAGAGGTTCTAGATAATTCAATGGTTTCTTTAGAAAAAATAAAAATGAATGATATAATCTAAAAGAATATTGACTAAATTATTAATTCACATCTTAGCTTTTTCTCGATATAATAAATAAAAGATTGGAGAAATTATTTGTCAAACACAACGGGTCAATTAGATGAAATTGTTAACTTTTTCAAGAATATCTTTACTTCTTTGCAAGAAGGAATTCTTTTTATTGGTGAGCCTTTAGATGTTATCTTATCTGTTATAGATATATTGATCACGACCTTAATTTTTTATTATATTCTCAGAATTATTCGTGATTCCAGAGCTTGGCAATTATTAAAAGGCATTGTTTTTATCGTTGTTTTGACAATTATTGCAAAAGTTTTTGGGCTGAGCCTTTTAAGTTTCTTATTATTAAATACAATATCTATTTTCTCTGTTGCCATCGTGATTATTTTTCAACCTGAGCTACGTCGAACCTTGGAAACAGTGGGACGTTCAGGCTTAGGTTTTATTTCAGCTAAAGGTGGAGGATACTTTGGTGAAAAAACAGCGACAACGACTTCACAATTAATTGAATCAATCGTTCAAGCCTGTCATGATATGGCATTGACTAAAACTGGCGCTCTAATCGTCATCGAGAGACAAACACCTTTAGGAGATTTACAAAATCAAGAAAATGCGGTTCAAATTGATTCGCCAGTTTCGACTAGTTTACTTAAACAAATCTTCTATAATGGGACACCATTACATGATGGAGCAATTTTGATTCGAAATGGTAGAATAGCTGCTGCTAAAATCCATATTCCCCTTTCGGACAATTATCATTTGCGCAAAGATTATGGTACGAGACATCGTGCAGCAATAGGAGCAAGTGAGATGGGTGATGCCATTTCAATCGTTGTTTCAGAAGAAAAAGGCACAATCAGTTTGGCTATTGATGGGATACTTTATGTTCTCGATAATAGTGATGCTTTGCGTACGCAATTACATAGTCTATTATTGCCTGATGAAGAAGAGAAAAAACACTTTAAAATTTTCAGAAAAAAAGAAAAGAAAAATATTGTTGTGCAACCAACAAAAAAATCCAGAAAATTTTTATTGATGCTTGCAGCGCTTCTTACTTCAGTATTTTTATGGTTATATGTACAGATTACAGTTAATCCAATTACATCCAAAACCTTTAATGTTGTTCTTAGTTATCAAAATACAGAAGCATTAAAAGAAAAAGGATTAGAGGCGACCTATTCTGCTGAAACAGTTCAATTATCTTTGACAGGTCGTAAAAATTTATTAGATGGTATGACGAATCGTGATATAGAAGCATACATAGATTTTAATCAAGTAGAAGAAGCAGGCATTCAAAGTTTAAATATTTCAATTGACAAAAACACGCCTTTATATACAAGGACAGACTATTTAACACCGGATAAAGTAACCATAGCTGTTCGCCCATATAATGAAAATGTAAATTGAAAAAATGCTTCTTAAAATAATGGAGGAAATATGACAAGATTATTCGGTACAGATGGTGTACGTGGTATTGCAAATAAAGAATTAACCCCGGATTTGGCCTTCCGTTTAGGCTTTGCCGGCGCAAAAGTATTGGCTGGCGAAAAAGCTTATAAACCAGTGATTTTAGTAGGTACTGATACTAGAATTTCTTGTGGAATGCTTGAATCTGCCTTGGTGGCAGGCATCACCTCTGCAGGCGCAGATGCCTTTTTAGCAGGAGTCGTACCAACTCCAGGAATTGCTTATTTGACTCAAAAGTATCAATGTGATGCTGGTGTTATGATTTCGGCTTCTCATAATTCTTATGAATATAATGGTATTAAATTCTTCGCTAGCACAGGTTATAAATTACCGGATGAAGTTGAAGATGAAATTGAAGCGATGATAAATTCCTATACAGAGGACATGATTCGACCTATTGGCAAACAAATTGGTCATTGCATCAATAAACCCAATGCTGCAAGAGATTATGCAGAACATATTAAAAGACATATGAGCGTCGATCTGACAGGAATTAAAATTGCCGTAGATTGCGCTAATGGTGCAAGCTATCATATTGCTCCAGGCATTCTTAGTGATTTAGGTGCAGAGGTTATTGCAATTGGCATTGAGCCAGATGGAGAGAATATCAATTTAAACTGTGGTTCCACGCATATGAAACGATTAGAGCAAACGGTACGTCGTGAAGGCTGTGATATCGGTATTGCTTTTGATGGTGATGCGGATCGTATGTTAGCAGTTGATGAAAATGGAAAACATGTAGATGGTGATGGCATTATTGCCATTATTGCTAAAGGAATGCAAGATCGTGGTATTTTGCGAGATGATAAAATATGTGTGACCGTGATGAGTAATTTAGGTCTTGATATATTTGCTGAAGAAGCTGGCATTACTTTAGCTAAAACACAAGTTGGTGACCGTTATGTTTTAGAAGAAATGCTGAAATCAGGTATTTCGATTGGTGGCGAACAAAGTGGTCATATTATTCTTTTAGATCATACCACTACAGGCGATGGCATTTTGAGTGCTTTAGCACTTTTAAAAACTTTAAATCATGATAATAAACGTCTTTCTGAGGCAAGTTCCATCATGAAACCCTTACCACAAGTCTTAAAGAATGCCAAAATTTCAAATGAACGCAAAAAAGCAGCCATGCAAGATGAAGACATTTTAAATGTTATTGCAGAAGAAGAAAAAAAATTAAATAAAAAAGGCAGAATTTTAGTAAGACCTTCAGGTACAGAACCCATTATCCGTGTCATGATTGAGGGTGAAGACATACAACAAATTACAAAAATGGCAAAGCGTATAGTTGAACTATTAAACAGCCGTTACGGAATTTAACATGTCACAAAAAAAAGCTTTAAAAATAGTTAGCATTTTATTTGTTTGCAGTCTAATTGTAATCATTGTACATGCCGTTTTACTACATGTTTTTCCGGAAAAATTTGATAAAGAAACAGCTATAGATAATGAGCAAGAGGCCGAAGATATCGTTTTGGATGAATTGCCAATTAATGAGGTTTTAGCTTCAGCAACAACCAAAAACACTCAAAATGTCTTTAGCTGGACATATGATTCATCGGTACCAATTTATCATCAGGTCGATTTAAGCATATATAATAGTAAAGTAAAAGACGAAAATGCTTTAAATGGCATTACGGTTTATTTGTCGCAAAATAAAGTAACAACCAGTTCTGCATCGAAGGAAAACGTAGAAAGTCTAGATGAAAATGATGAAAATTCAGGAATCATTTCTGAATCAGATGAAAATATAATTAATTTAAATCAAGAATATACCGATGATGATTATCAAAAGATATTAAATAATATTTTACTTCAAACAAAAAATAATCTTGAATCAATAGGGGCAACAGTTATTATTTTAGATCAAGCGATTGATGATGATTTACAAAAAGCAGCTTTTGTTGGTAAAGATATTTTAGAAGATTTTATTGAAGAATTATCAGAACAAAAATTTAAAAGTGACACTTTAGATTTATTGATTGAACCATTAAAAAGCATACAAAGTTCTCCTGAAAATCAAACGTTTTTTGCAGATGTTGGTGTGAGTTCAGAACATCGCTTATTGTTAGATGTCGAAAGGCAATATTCAGACCGTCTTTATATCAATATTCGTTTTGGAGAAAGTGAAAATATTGAAAGTGGTAGTTTAGTTCGTTATTTTGGCAATCAAAGCGCTTCAATTGGTGCACAAGGCGACACTTTAAGTGCTGAATCAAGTGAAAAACCAGCATATATTGCTTATGATCCAGAAAATCGACAAAGGTTAGCTAATTTAGCCAATAAAAATATTAATCAATTATTACCAGGACTTAATTCAGATTTAGAAGAAGGTATAAAAGAAGATATCATCCCTTGTCTGAGGCTTATTAACTTAAATAGCATGGATATTACAATAGGCCAAAAAGGTGAAATCTATGATATGCAAATTTTAACTTCGGAAGAGCAACAAAAAATTCTGGCAGAAGCAATTAGTAATGCTTGTTTTGAATACTATTGTACTGAGCTGGAGTAATTATTAAAAAGCAATCATCAATAAACATAATTTTTTAGATATTACCATATAAATTTTTATATGGTAATTTTAATTATTAACTCTAGCTGTGATAATAATATAGCCAGTATTATCATAAGAATAATGAATATCAGAAATACTATCTGGTAATAAAATATCTTGATTAGGATTTTGTCTACTGATGATATAATCATTTACAGTATAGATGTGACCTGGTTCTAGAAAATTAATATATTCTTCTAAAGTCCAAAAATTTTTAGCTATAATCATGGAATGAGGTAAACCAACATAACGAATATGCCAGGCTTCATAGGGAATACCTGTGATGTCTTCTTTATTTTCAGGATAACGAATAATAAAACCATATTCGGCACAATGTTGATCAATAAATTGTCCTGCTTTACTTTTGATAAAAGCAGGACCAGAAAATGACTCAACATAAACGTCTAAAGCCAAACCAGTTTGATGTTCACTATGACCAGGTTTGTTTGCATAAATGGGATCTTCTTCATAGATTTCTTCTTGTTCTTCATAAGAACGATAAACAGAAGAAACATACAATTTGTCTCCAGTTTGTTTTGTTACAGCTTCGGTTAGTAAAGCATAATCATCTAATAAAGCAGTATTCATAAAAACGGTACTGTCTCTATACTCAGCTAAATCGACTGAAAAATTTTCTGGTAATGAATACTCATTATTAACTAACATTAAGCTTTGATTGCTAGGCCAGTCGGTATTTTCTATTTGAAATGCCTTTAATTCATTTTTATTTAATTCTTCAATTTCATAATGATTCTCACTTCTCAAAAATAAACTTTGAGTTTTATATAAGAGATCTGGATTTTTAAGCAATAAAAAGGAAAGCAGAATAATCAAAAGAATTAAAAAACAAAGAATGATATAAATTGTGTTGTTTTGTTTTTTTGTTTTTTTCATAAAATCACCTTGTTAAATTTTAGGTGCAATAAATGCTCTGGTCAAATATTTTACATTAAATTGTATCGAATGAATTTAATGAAAGATACAGTTTGACAAGATTATTTAAACAGAGTAAGCTTGAAAAGCTATTTTATAAGCAATAAAACTCGTATTGCATTCGTATTCAAAGAGTTTACGGGTAATATGGTATGTGAGGTGAAAGAAATGAAAGACGGAATTCATCCAAAATATGGAAAAGCAACTGTTCGTTGTGCTTGTGGTGCAACATTCGAAACAGGCTCAGTTTTAGAAAATATTAATGTTGATATTTGCTCCAATTGCCATCCTTTTTATACAGGACGTCAAAAGTTAGTTGATACTGGTGGTCGTGTAGATAAATTTAAACGTCGTATGGACCGTGCCGCAAATTCAAAAAAATAAGATATTAAAAACACATTAATAATAAAAGGAGTCTGTACTAATTGTGCAACTCCTTTTTTAATAGAAACAATTTTGATGAGAATTGGAGTTTTATGAAAAATACAAATAATCCATTAGAAAAAAGAAAAACGACCATAGGCGGCCAAGCTTTGATTGAAGGATTAATGATGATTGGGCCAGATAAAAAAGCAATGGCAGTAAGAAATCCAGAAGGTGAAATTGTCTTAGAATACTTAGAAGCACCTCATACTTCAAAAGTGGATAAAATCCCTTTCGTAAGAGGGCCAGTTCGTCTTTTTAATCAATTGGTATTAGGCACAAAAGCATTAACACACTCAGCTGAAATTGCGGAGCCAGAAGAAGAAAAAGCCAATGATTCGAATGCCGCACTTTATGTATCTGTCATTGTAAGTGTTCTATTTTCTGTATTGTTATTTATGATTATTCCAGGCGCTATTGTCGATTTGATTCGTTCCTTAGCTGGTATTGTAGCAAATACAAAAGGCATTAGTTTATTACTGACATTATTTGAAGGTGTCATTCGAGTCGCGATATTTATCCTTTATCTCTGGCTCGTTTCACGAATGGACGATATAAAAAGAGTATGGCAATATCATGGCTCTGAGCATAAAACAATTGCCTGTTATGAAGCTAAAATGCCTTTGACTGTTGAGAATATCAAAACTTTTTCTCGCTTTCATCCACGTTGTGGAACTTCATTTATGTTCTTAGTTATGATTGTTAGTATCATTGTTTTAGCCTTTATCGGTTGGCGCAGTCGCTTGATTAACTTTGTCATTCGCTTATTGCTATTGCCAATCATTGCTGGCATTACTTATGAAATTATTCGCATTGTTGGCAAATATGATAATCCTGTAACACGCGCTATTAGTAAGCCAGGTTTAGCTATGCAAAGATTGACAACGGCAGAACCAGATGATTCAATGATTGAAGTAGCTATTGTTGCTATGAATGCAGTTCTACCCGATATTGAGGGAAGCGATGAATGGTGATCGACAAACGTTTAGATAATGTCATTCGTGAAGCCGCTAATCAATTAAAACAAAAAAATATAGATGATCCTTTGCAAGAAGCCAGATTTCTGATGCAAGAAATTCTTCAGATTCCGATAGCTAAGCAATTAGCAAGGCCAGATATTTTATTAACAGAGATTGAATATAAACAATTTTGCCAGGCGACTACAAAACGTGCATCTGGAACACCAGCAGCTTATATCACAGGAAAAGCAGACTTTTATGGTAATGAATTTTTAGTCAATAATACTTTAATTCCTAGGCCAGAAACTGAATTATTAATTGATCTAGCCTTAACATTATCATTTGACACAAAAGAGATAAGTATACTTGATCTTTGTACAGGCAGTGGCTGTATTGGAATTACACTTTTTTTAAATCTCTATTCAAAATATCAGATTGAATTGAGTTTAAGCGATATTTCAGCAGATGCTTTAATGACTTGCCAAAAGAATGTGGAACGTTTAATCAAAAAACAATCTAATATTCAGATTTTAGAAGCTGATTTATTCCCAAAACAGGATACGAATAAGCCTTATGATTTGATTGTAGTCAATCCGCCTTATATTGAAACAAAAACAATTGATGATTTGCAAATTGATGTTAAAGACTATGAACCAAAATTAGCTTTAGATGGTGGTGCAGATGGTTTATTATTTTATAAGAGATTAGCAACTGAGATAAAGCCTTATCTTTCTTCTAATAAAAATACTTATCTTTTATTAGAACATGGTTTAGGCCAACGTGATGCCATTAAAGATATTTTTAAAAAAAGTGAATTTCAAATTCTTGATATCATTGAAATAAATGATTGGCAGAAATTTGATCGTATATTAGGATTTACCTTAAAATTATAAAATTTCTTAAAAATGCAATGATTTTAAAGAATAATAATCAAATTTTTTTGTATAATGATATTAGTTAATAATAATAGGGGAAAAAATGAATCGAAATTTAGAAAATTCCGTAAAAAGATATGATGAATTAAGCATGATGCTCGCAGATCCAAGCGTGCTTTCTAATCACGAACGTTATTTGAAATTAGTCAAAGAATATAGTGATTTAGAACCTTTAGTTAAAAACATAAAAAGATTATCTGAAGTTGAAGAGCAATTATCAGAAAATAAAATTATGTTACATAATACAGAAGATCAAGAATTTCGAGATTTAATTCGAGAAGAAATTGATTCTTTGGAAACAGAAAGCAATGATTTGAATGAAGCCATACAATTTGCCTTAATTCCTAAAGATCCGAACGATGATAAAAGTGTTATTGTTGAAATCAGGGCTGGAGCAGGCGGTGACGAAGCGGCTCTTTTTGCTGGCGATTTATTTCGTATGTATACAGCATATGCTGAAAAACAAAAATGGTCATTTAACATTATCGATATTTCAGAAAATGAAATTGGTGGCTTCAAAGAAATTGTTTTTGAAATTGATGGCCAAGGAGCTTATTCAAAATTAAAATTTGAAAGTGGCGTACATCGTGTACAAAGAGTACCTGAAACAGAAGCAGGGGGTAGAATACATACCTCGACAGTAACGGTTGCTGTTTTACCAGAGGCCGAAGATGTTGATGTTATGATTAATCAAGGCGATTTACAAATCGATACATATCGAGCATCAGGCGCTGGCGGTCAGCATGTTAATAAAACAAGTTCTGCAATCCGAATTACACATTTACCAACAGGTATTGTTGTCACATGTCAAGATCAACGATCTCAGCATAAAAACAAAGATAAAGCCATGCAAGTTTTACGAGCTAGATTATTTGAACGCGAACAACAAGCTCAAGATCAAGCTATCGCTTCAGATCGTCGAGATCAAGTCGGTACTGGCGATCGTAGTGAGCGAATTCGTACTTATAATTTTCCTCAAAGCAGAGTAACTGATCACCGTATTAACTTAACACTCTATCAATTAGATTCTGTTTTATCTGGAGATTTAGATCCGTTTATTAATGCTTTGCAAGCGGCGGCTCATGAAAAAGCAATGGCAAAACATCTAAAATGATTATTAAGAATGTTAAATAGGATATATAAAAACGAACCATAAAATGAAAACAAGAATTTTAAAATTCGCATCTCAAATTGATGAAGAAGAACTCATCTATGCGGCAAACTTAATTAGAAAAGGTGAATTAGTCGCTTTTCCAACTGAAACAGTATACGGCTTAGGGGCGAATGCTTTTAATGAACAAGCTGTTGCTAATATTTTTAAAGTTAAAGGCAGACCTCAAGATAATCCTTTAATTGCCCATTTAAGTAATTTACAAGAATTAGAAAAAATTGCTATCGATATTCCCGATACGGCTTATTCGATCTTACAAGTATTTGCACCAGGTCCATTGACCGTTATTTTAAAAAAATCTAAATTAATCCCAGATATTGTCAGTGCTGGACTCAATACGGTTGGCATAAGATTCCCTAGTAATATGGTTGCCAGACGTCTCATTGAAACTTCAGAAGTCCCAATTGTTGCACCGTCTGCTAATTTGTCTGGTAAACCATCACCAACTAAAGCATGGCATGTTTATGAGGATCTAGAGGGTAAAATTCCATGTATAATTGATGGAGGGCCTTGTCAATATGGTTTAGAATCGACTATTCTTGATTTTAGTAATCCCATTCCAGAAATTCTCAGACCTGGTTTTATTTCAGCAGAAGATATTTTCCGAAAAACGGGTATAGAAGTTATTAATTATCATAAATCCAATATTAAAATCGAAAAACCAAAAGCACCAGGACAAAAATATAAACATTATTCACCAAAAGCAAAAGTTATTATTTTGGACGAGAATGGAAATATCGAAAAACGATTACATCATCTTCAAGATGGTTTAATTAAGATATTAAAAGAAGAAATATTCAAAGAAAAAGATAAGAAAGATTCCATCAAATTAGCCTTTTTTATCTCATCAGATATAGCTCAAAAAATAAACTCAGAAAAGATTTTAACTGATTTAGAAGAAAATATAAAAGAAATTAACATAGATTATAAAATAATTACTTATAACAATACAGATGATGCGACAGATGCAGCAAATCATTTATTTGATTGCTTTAGAGAATTTGATCAACAAAACTTTGACTATATTCTTTGTACAGCAGAGCCATTAATAGAAAAAGGTCTTGCCTATATGAATCGCTTAGAAAAAGCAGCATCATTTAGAATATGATGAAATCATATGAAATTAATTGATTAATATAAACAAAAAAGATAGTATAATTTTATGGACAATAGTGTAGTTATGGAGAAGAAATGGCGAATTTAAATACAATACAAAAGCATGTACTATTTGTATGTACTGGTAATACTTGTCGTAGCCCAATGGCTGCAGCAATTTTTAATCATTTTGCGGAACAAAAAAAAATAAATTGGTTTGCAAGTTCAGCTGGCATTGCAACAGAAACAGGATTGCTAGTCACCAAAGAAGCAATTCAAGTTTTGAAAGATTACGATATACATATCGAAGATCATATTTCTCATCAATTGGATGAAAGAATGCTCAATGATACTGATATCGTCATTACGATGACAAATACACAAAAAGATTTATTAAAAATATATTTCCCAGACAAAAAAGATAAAATTTTTTCCTTAATGGAATATGCCGATTCTGATGAAGAAATTGAAGATCCTTATGGTCAAGGTTTAAAAAAATATCAACAAATAGCTGCAGACCTTATGGTTATGATACCAAAAATCATAAAAAGATTGACGACTTAAAATTTATTTGATAGTTTATTACAGTCTTTAAGAATTAAATTAATATGGACTGATTCGTAAGAATCATGCACTTTTAGTGCATTCCTCGCTCAATTCAATTCGAGCCGAAAGACCAGGAGGAGGTGAAAGCAATGTCAAGAAAATATGAATTACTTTATGCGCTCAGCACAGCAATAAGCGATGATGCAATAGAGACTTTAAATCAAAAGATTCAAGATTTAATTTCAAGTCAAGCTAAAATCGATAAAGTTGATGTTTGGGGCCGTAGACGTCTCGCATATGAAATTAATGATGAGACAGAAGGTTATTTTGTTTTAATTAATTTCGAATCTGAACCCGATTTTCCATTAGAAATTAATCGTGTCTTGAAAATTACAGATAATGTTTTACGTTATCTTGTCACAACAGTAAAAGAGTAAGATGAACAGAATAAAGAAAGGTCGAAATTATGAATAAAGCGATTTTAATGGGCAGATTAACTGCCGATCCAGAATTAAGGACAACGCAAAGCAATATATCAGTATGTTCTTTTACATTAGCTGTTGATCGTCGTTTTAAAAATCAAAGCGGAGAAAGAGAAACAGATTTTATTCCAATTGTTGCATGGCGTCAAACAGCAGAATTTGTTGCTAGATATTTTGGTAAAGGTGCAAGAATAGCTTTAGTTGGTTCAATCCAACCAAGAAGCTGGGATGATGATAATGGAGTTCGACATTATCGAACAGAAGTTATCGCTGATGAAGTTTATTTTGCAGACTCCAAAAGACAGTCCGATGATTATGGCAATCAAGATAATTATTCAAATAATAATCGCAAGAGTTCAACTTCTCGTTCGGAAATTCCTCAGGGTGAAGGCTTTATGCCAGATACTGATGAAACTTCGCTACCTTTTGATCTTTAATCATTTTAATTTTTTTTATTTGAAAGGAGTTTGACTAATGGCAGAATATAAAAGAGGCGGACGTAAAAATTTTCGTCCACGCCATAGTCGTAGAAAAGTTTGTCATTTTTGTGCGGAACATATTGAACATATAGATTATAAAGATGTAAATACTTTAAAAAGATATGTTAGTGAGAGTGGAAAAATATTACCACGTCGCATGACTGGTACTTGCGCTAAGCATCAAAGAGAATTAGCAACAGAAATTAAACGCGCTCGTCAAATGGCATTACTTTCCTATACGGGAGAATAATTTATTATAAATTACAGGATTGATCTAAGAATCAATTGAAATACAAATTATTTATCTGGAGGATTGAATGAAAGTCATTTTAAAAGAAGATATTAATAATTTAGGGCAAGCTGGTGAAGTTGTTGAAGTAAAACGCGGCTATGCTGTAAATTATTTGTTACGCCAACAATTAGCTGTTCGTGCAAATGAAATTAATTTAAACGAATTAAAAACACAACAAAAAGCTATTGAAGCGAAACGTGCTAAAAACTTGGCATCAGCACAAGAAAAAGCCGATAATATTCGTGATAAAGAATTTACCATTAAAGTTAGAACAGGCGAAGCGGGCCGTTTATTTGGTTCTGTTACCACCATTCAAATTGCAGAAGCTTTAGCTGAAGCAGGCTATGAAGTAGATCGTAGAGATCTATCATTATCAGATAGTATTAAACAAATTGGTACATATCGCGTAAATATTAAATTACATCCAGAAGTAGATGTAGACTTTACGATTTGTGTAGAAGACGAAGATGAGCAAAAACAAAAAGCTCTCTTAGCAGCCAAAGAAGCAAAAGAAGAAAAAGAAGCGGCAGAAGCAGCAGCAGCTAAAGAAGCAGCTGATGCGGCTGAAGTTGAAAAACAAATTGAAGAAGCTGTTGCTGAAACAGAAGAAACTGAAACGACTGAAGAATAATTCTATATCGGTCAACTTTATTAATAAAAGCTAAAATAAGTTAAAAATAGTAATCCTAAATTTAGCTTATTTAGCTTTTTGTTTCATATTCTAAATATACCGAAAATTCAGTTATTTATGAAAGATGAGTTTTTCTACCAAAATGGCAAATTATAAAATACCTGAAGAAATTAGAAAAAAATTATTAGACCGTGTTCCACCACATAATGAAAAAGCGGAACAGGCAGTTTTAGGTAGTGCGATTCTTTCAGCGGAATGTATTCCGGATTTAATTAATTCATTAAATCCAGAAGATTTTTATTTTCCACAAAATCAAACAATTTTTAATTCTATTTATACTCTTTATCAAGATAGACAACCGATTGATTTAATTACTTTATCAGAGCATCTTTCTTTAAAAGGCGAATTAGAAAATATTGGTGGCTATGATTATTTAACTTTACTCGCTAGCTCGACACCTATTTTGCATAATTATTCGTATTATGCTGATATTGTCTTAGAAAAATCTAAATTGAGACAAATTATTTTTAATCTCAATGATGTGATTGCAACGAGCTATGGCGATAGTGAAAACGTCGATGAAATTATCGATTTAGTAGCTAAAAAACTTTATGACATTCGTGAAAATCAAGAATCTGACGGACTTACACAGCTTGGACCCGTACTTGCCGAACGTTTAAATAGCATTGATCAACAAGCAAAAAGCGGTGAAGATGATATGATTCACTCTGGCTTTCCATCCATTGATCATGTTTTAGGTGGTTTGAAAAAAGGTGCGTTATTGGTTGTAGCTGCAAGACCAGGTATGGGAAAAACAGCCTTGGCTTTAAATATTGCGCATAAAGCGGCCATGATATACAAAGTCCCATCCGCTATTTTTAGCTTAGAGATGTCAAAAGAGGAAGTCGCTAATCGTTTTTTAGCTGCCCATCTTTCTATTGATTCACGCCGTATTGGTACATCTAAATTAACGAAAGAAGATTGGAATAAAATTACGGATAATTTTTCTGCTTTATTCGAAGCACCAATCTATGTAGATGATCGTTCTGGTATTTCGCCAGTTGAGATGTTAGCTAAAGCTAGACAATTGCAACTTGAAAAAGGTTTAGGTTTAGTTATTGTCGACTATTTACAATTGATGTCCAGTGATCGCAATCGTTCAGATAATCGTCAACAAGAAATTTCAGATATTTCACGTCAATTAAAAATTATGGCAAGAGAATTAAATGTACCTGTTATTGCCATTTCACAATTATCTAGAGCTTGTGAAAGCCGTAATGATAAAAGACCTATTCTCTCGGATCTAAGAGATTCTGGCGCAATTGAACAAGATGCTGACGCTGTTATGTTTTTGTATCGAGATGATTATTATAATAATGATGAATTAGACAAAAAAGTTGAACAGGCAGAATTAATTGTTGCTAAAAACAGACATGGTGAAACAAAAACGATTCATTTGGGTTGGCGTCCTGAATATACCTCATTCTTTGAACCAGACAATATACCTATGCCAGAAGCACCATCTTCAGGCCCTGCAGCTGGATTAGATTTTCCTTTTTAATATGATTGAAGAATTCTCAGGCCAATTTATTAAACTAAAGAACAATTGTCTTAAGCTTCATTTGTTTCAAGATAAAACAATTGCGATTATTGCTCTATCTGGTGGCGTAGATTCCATATGCGCACTTTATTTTTTATTATGGCTAAAAGAGCGAAAAGTATATGATGATTTAATCATAATAGCCGCTCATCTCAATCATTCAATTAGAGAAGAAGCTTTGTCTGAACAAAAATTTGTTGAAAATCTTTGTGAACAACTTAATATTAAATGCCATGTGAAAACAGTAGATGTGCCAAGTCTAGCGGATAAACGTCGAAGTGGTATTGAAGAGGCTGGACGCTTTGCTCGTTATGAGTTTTTTCGAGAATTAAAACAAGCTTATGAAACAAAAAGTGAATTTCAAAAATATCAGATTAATATTGTATTAGGTCAACATCAAGATGATTTAGCAGAAACCGTAATTATGAATCTCGGTAGAGGCAGTGGAATTGCTGGCATGACAACCTTGAAAGCTAAAGAGAATGAATTAAGAAGGCCATTATTAATATTGTCAAAGTCTGAAATATATGATTTAGGTAAAGCCCAAAATTGGCAATGGGTAGAAGATCAGAGCAATCAATCTAATGATTATTTAAGAAACCGAATTCGTCACGATTTAATTCCGCATTGGAATCAAATCTTAGGCTATGATGTAAGACCCCTTTTAGCACGTTTATCTAATAATTTAGAAGCAGATGCCGATGCTTTAAACTGGATGAATAAAAAAAGTTATGATTACTGTATAATTGATCAAAATCAATTACTCTTAAAAAGATTAAAGGAATTACCCAAAACAATATTAAAAGCTGTTTTGGAAATTTGGTTAAAAGAAAATGGTTTTCAAAATAAAACAATTACGGCCATTCAAATGGAACAGATTTGGCCAGTTATTCAAGGGGAACAGGGCAATAAGATTTTAAAAATAGGAGATGGCATTAATTTTAAACGAATTAAAAATCGTCTGATTTTTGAATCATTAAATAGTGATAAAACAAATATCTTATGATACAGTATTTTCTAGCATTCAAAAATATCTCTTGCTATAATAGATTGAAAATATTCAATGAAAGCGTAATAAAATGAAAATTTCAAGTGTATTAATAAAAGAAAATGAAATAAATGAAATCTGTGAGCGTTTAGGAAAACAAATTACCGCTGATTATCAAGGTAAAGAAATTGTTTTAATTTGTATTTTGAGAGGTGCTACCGTTTTCATGGCAGACTTAATGCGTAAAATTAAAGTCCCTTGTGAAATAGATTTCATGTCTGTATCAAGCTATACAGGTAGTAAAAGCTCAGGAGATGTAAAAATTATCAAGGACCTTGAGGATTCTGTTGAAGGCAAACATGTTATTGTTGTCGAAGATATTATTGACTCAGGTTTAACTTTATCTCATTTATTAAAATTATTGCAATCAAGAAATCCAGCTAGTTTACGTCTCTGTGCTTGCTTTGATAAGCCAGAACGTAGAAAAACGGATGTGCATGTCGATTATATAGGCAAACAAATTCCTGATGAATTTATTGTCGGCTATGGTCTTGATTACAATGGACAATATCGTAATTTACCGGATGTCTGTATTCTCTCAGAATCCGATTAGGAGGAATCAATGAACAATAAAAAGCAAAAGCGCCAATCTGGCATGTCTTTTTATATCATTCTATTGGCTATTATTCTCATTTCTTCATTTTTCATGTCGCGAGTTCAAAATCCAAATCAAGTTTTTTTGTCGGATCTTCAAACTCAATTAGATGAAGGAAAAGTTGAATCAGTTGTCTTAGATGGTGCAAGCTTACAAGTTACTTTAAAAGCTGAAAACGGTGAAGGAACCGAAACAACTTATACTAAAAAAGTACCTTCTTATTTAGTGAGTGGTCTATTTGATAAATTTGAAGAAGCCTATGAAAAAGGCGAAATTAAAAATTATGACTATACGGAACCAACCGATTTTTACAGCATTCTCAATATGATCATGATCGTTCTTTTAGTTGGCGGGATTGCCTTTTTTATTTGGTTTACCTTCAACAAACAAGGCGGAGATGGTCGTAATACGATGAATTTTGGTCGTAGTAGAGCAAAGCTGAGTAATCCCGATGATAATGAAGTCAATTTTGGAGATGTAGCTGGTGCCGATGAAGAAAAAGCAGAATTGGAGGAAGTTGTTGAGTTTTTGAAAAAACCAGACAAATATTCCAAATTAGGCGCTAAAGTTCCTAAAGGCATACTCTTGGTTGGTGCACCTGGTACAGGTAAAACATTATTAGCAAAAGCAGTCGCAGGCGAAGCCGGCGTTCCTTTCTTCTCAATATCTGGATCTGACTTTGTTGAGATGTTCGTCGGTGTTGGTGCTTCACGTGTACGTGATATGTTTGATGAGGCTAAAAAAAGAGCACCTTCCATTATATTTATTGATGAAATCGATGCTGTCGGTAGACAAAGAGGCGCTGGTTTAGGCGGTGGACATGATGAAAGAGAGCAAACCTTAAATCAATTATTAGTTGAGATGGATGGTTTTGGTCCCAATCAAGGTGTTATTGTTATAGCTGCAACCAATCGTGTTGATATTTTAGATCCTGCTTTATTAAGACCAGGTCGTTTTGATAGACGTATCATGGTTATGCGTCCAGATTTAAGAGGAAGAACAGCAATCTTAAAAGTGCATGCTAGAAATAAACCATTGGATAGCAGTGTCGATTTAGAAGAAATTGCTAAATTAACCCCTGGCTTTACCGGTGCTGATCTTGCTAACCTCTTGAATGAGGCAGCTCTTTTAGCGGCTAGAAAAAATGCCAATGTTATTACTTATAGCGATGTTTCAGAGGCAGTTTATAAAGTTACCATCGGACCTGAAAAGAAAAGTAATGTTATGTCTGAAAGAGAAAGAAAAATCACGGCATATCATGAAGCAGGGCATGCTGTTGTCTTAAGAGCTGTTTCAGATACACAAAGGGTTGAACGTGTTACGATTATTCCTGCTGGTGGGGCTGGTGGTTATACAGCTTCAAAACCAAATGAAGATTTTAATTACATGACAAAACAGCAATTATTAAATGATATTTGCTATGCATTAGGTGGCAGAGCAGCTGAAGAATTAATCTTTAATGAAATTTCAACTGGTGCTTCATCAGATTTACAATCCGTAAATGGTACAGCTCGAAATATGATTACAAAATATGGGATGAGTGATGAGCTAAAGAATTACTCTATGAGTAGTCAGGACGAAGTATTTTTAGGTAGAGATTATGGTCATAGTGGTCAATATAGTGAATATTTACTTTCAAAGGTTGATCATCAAGTCAAAGAAATTATTGAAGCATCTTATAATCGTACCTTAAGTATATTGCGTCAAGAATCGGCTGTTTTGGAACAAGTTACACAACGTTTGCTTGAAAAAGAAAAAATTGAAGGCCCTGAATTTGAAGAAATTTACAAAGAATTTGCGGTAGAATATAAACCCTTAGCAGATACGAATAATCAATATATTTCTGAATTGGGCAAAGATACTGAAAATAAAAATCAACCCATAATTGATGTTGAAGAAGATCAAAAAGCAAATGAACGTTTATCAAAAGATTCTAATCCAAACCAAAATAATACTTTTGAACAAAACGAATCTTCAGATTCAAATAAAGCAGATACTTCTGAGGAAAATTCAGAAAACAAAAAAGATTAAAAACAAAACAGATAAAATTTTGTAATAAAGAAATATCGTTAATTTAAAATGGCATAGTCAGAAAAGGTCTATGCCATTTTGTTTTTAGATTGTTTTATTTGAGCAATAAATAAAATCAACTCAAAAATTTGATAAAAAAATAACAAAAAATTATAATAAATGAGATCTTAGATAATTCTATAAAGGAGATTTTATATGTTAAAAAACAAAGTTGCAATTGTAACAGGTGGAACGCGAGGCATTGGTTTCGCAATCGTAAAAAAATATCTAGAAAATGGTGCAACGGTTGTATTATGTGGTTCTAGACAGGCTACTGTAGATGCAGCCATGGAAAAACTCAATACAGAAGATCCAAACTATAAAGTTGAAGGTATTGCCCTTGACTTAAGTTCACCAGCTGATATCAAACAAGCTTTTGAAAATATTAAAAACAAATATGGCAAAATTGATATTTTAGTAAATAATGCTGGTATTTCAGCCATGGAAAGCATATACAATTATAAACCAGAAGATTTTAAATATTTAATAGATTTAAATCTTAATGCTGTATTTTATGCATCTCAGGCAGCCGCTATTATTATGAAAGAACAAGGCGGTGGTTGTATTATAAACACCAGCTCAATGGTTAGTTTATATGGTCAAGCCTCTGGTGTGGCTTATCCTGCATCTAAATTTGCTGTCAATGGTTTAACAAAATCTTTAGCTAGAGAACTTGGTAAAGATCAAATTAGAGTGAATGCTGTAGCACCTGGTATAACCAATACGGATATGGTTGCCGCTCTACCTGAAGAAGTCATTAAACCAGTAATAGCAACCGTTCCTTTAGGAAGAGTTGGAGAACCAGAAGAAGTAGCCGATGCTTTCTTGTTCTTAGCAAGTGATATGGCAAGTTATATTACAGGAGCTATTTTATCAGTTGATGGAGCAGCAAGAAGCTAATATATCAATCCATAAAAATTTTAATAAAAATTTTTTAAAAAAGTGGCCCAGTATTTTATTACTAGGCCATTTGCTTTTTTGTGCTTTTATTAATCTTGTATTTATTTAGTTTTTGAAGTTGATAACAATATTCGTTATTATAATATAATGAATATAATAAAGTTAAAACAAAAAATAAAATTTAACGATTTTACATTAATTAGGATAAATAATTCTTTAAAGAGTAATATATGATTAAGCGATACAAATAATTAGATAATATAATTTTATAAAGCATGTTATGTGATTGACACTTCTTTAATCAAAATCACAGATAGATGAAATGGAGCAAAAATATGCGACAACAATATCAAATCGAAAAACATTTAGATTTATTAAGCGAGCATTATCCAACAATTGAAGATGCGAGAGGGAAAATAGTATATTTAGAAACCCTTTTGTCTTTACCTAAGGGCACAGAATTTTTCTTTTCTGATTTACATGGCGAAGCAGATGCTTTTATTAATTTTTTGCATAGTGCTTCAGGTAGTACTAGAAACAAAATTAAAACTTTGTTTAGTAGAACTTTAACCGAAAAGGAACAAAATGATTTAGCTTTTTTAATATTTAATCCTAAATTAGCTTTAAATAAATTAGAAGAAGAAAAGGCTTTAACGGATGAATTTGTTAAAATTACAATTTTCCGTTTAATAGATTTATTAAAATATGTTTCTTCTAAATATCCTTTGGAAAGAGTCCAAGAAAAAACACCAAAAGCGTATGCGAATATTATAAGTGAATTATTAAATACTATCGTTGATGAAGAAGATAGTGATATGTATAATCAAGCGATTATTAATTCTATCATCAAGCATAATGCGGGCAAATCCTTTATTGCTTCGCTTTGTGAGATGATTCAAAATATTTCGGTTGATGAATTACATATCATTGGCGATATTTTTGATCGTGGTCCTGGCCCTGATCGCATTATGGATGTTTTGATGCAATATCCTAATGTTGATATTCAATGGGGTAATCATGACATTATTTGGATGGCTGCCGCAGCAGGCTCAGAAGTCGCAATTATGGGAGTTTTAAGAATAGCCTTACGTTACAATAATTTTGATTGCTTAGAAGATGGATATGGTATTAATTTAAGACCATTATATAGCTATGCACTTCAAGTTTATGGTGATGATCCATGCGAAAGATTTATTCCACATTCTTTTGAAGAAGTACAAATAGCACGCATAGATCCAGAAATTGCAGCTAAAATGCAAAAGATGATTGCTATCATGGAGGTTAAACTCGAAGGTCAACTTTATGAACGCAATCCAGATTTTCATATGTCCGATAGAAATGTTCTGAAAAAAGTTGATTTTGAAAGAAATGTTTTCATCGATAATGGCAAAGAATATCCTTTGCTTGATACTAATTTCCCAACGATTGATCCCAAAGATCCTTTAGCTTTGAGTCCTGAGGAAAAAGATTTATTAGAAGCCTTGAAAATTTCTTTTTCTTCTTCAATCCGTCTACAAAATCATATTGAATTTATTTATCAAGTTGGTGGTTTATATAAAATTCATAATGGTAATCTTTTATATCATGGTTGTATACCGATGGATGAAAATGGAGAATTGCAAATCGTATACTTAGATGATAAAGAATTAAAAGGCAAAGCTTTAATGGATTATCTTTATCAACAAGTTAGAGGGGCATGGTTTAGTCCAAGACATTCCAAACAAAGAATTAAAGGCCTGGATTTAATGTGGTATTTATGGTGTGGTGCCAAATCACCTCTTTTTGGTAAAGACAAGATGGCTACATTTGAGCGCTATTTCATAGATGCAAAAGAATTACATGAAGAGATTAAAAATGCATACTATGAATATTCCAGAGATGAAAAAGGCGCTAATCTCATCTTAAAAGAATTTGGCTTGGATCCAAAATACTCTCATATTGTAAATGGTCATGTTCCAGTTAAAATTAAAGATGGCGAAACCCCAATCAAGGCCAATGGTAAGTTATTTGTTATTGATGGCGGACTTTCAAAACCTTATCAATCAACAACAGGCATTGCTGGTTATACATTGATTTTCAGCTCACATGAATTAGCTTTAGCAGAACATCATCATTTTGAAGGCGTGAAAGAAAGCGGTAGTTATATGCCAGAAATCCAAGTGGTTGAAAAAATGCCTAAAAGATTAAGAATATCTGATACCGATGCGGGCGGAGAGATAAGAGCTCAAATTGAAGATCTTAAAGCTTTAATTCATGCCTATGACACAGGATTTTTAAGACCAAAACGTTAATTATAGACAAAAATAGTTTAAAATAAAAAAGCATTGATATTAGAAAAAATTAAATTCTGATGATTGAAATCAATGCTTTTTATTATTTTGATAATATATTTTTTAGACTATTTTACTCGAAATGACTTTTCCTATCTGTTAAATGATCAGCCACTTCTCGCACATTAGAACCCATAATTACGGCAATGTCATTGGGCTCTAATACTTCTTTCAAATATTCTTCAACATCATTAATGGTAGGTAAAAATAAAGCATCAATGCCTTTTTCTTTGATACGATCAGCGATTATTTTAGATGAAAAACTATGATCTTTCTCTCGATCATCATAAACTTCTGTTAAAATTGGTTTTTCTGCCATTGATAAAGCTTCAACAAAACCGTCAGCTAAACCTTTGGCGCGACTATAGGTAATGGGTTGAAAAATGGCATAAAGCTTTTGATGTGGAAAATTATTGGCTGCTTCCAAGGTTACTTTGACAGAATCAGGATGATGAGCATAATCTGCAATAATTCTAGCTCCATTATAAAAGCCTACCTCTGTAAAACGGCCTTCCGCCCCACTAAAATCTGCTAAAGCTTTGACTGCTGATTCGGCATCTGCGCCATTTAAATAAGCACAAGCTATGGCTGCCATACTATT
>DIRM01000032.1:30637-45293 GCA_002427545.1 Mageeibacillus sp. UBA5436
CCTTTATAACTTAAAGTAAAGTTAGGATAGGCATCCTTAAAAGTTAAATGCTCACAGCAAAAATCAGGTTTTTTATTATTAAAACGATCTTCGGGATAACCAAAGGTCACAATATTTAATTGATCTTTAAGATCAGGATTTTTTTGATAGGCTAATTCAAGCATATGTGGAATATTTTTATCAAAGGCTGGGAGAACAAGATAAGCATGAGGTTTTAACAAGGCGACAAAATTCGCAAAAACCTCGATAACATCAGCCATGGTTGGATAAATATCGACATGATCGTGATCTAAATTTAAAACAGTTGCTGTTGTCGAATAAAAATGTAAAAAACTTCTGCCAAATTCGCAAGCTTCAGAAACCATTAAATCATGATTAGAGCCAGCACGAACCGTTGACTTAAATTGTTTTAATTCTGCTCCAAGATGCACTGTTGGATCTAAATCAGCCTCCATTAAAATTAAAGAGCACATAGCTGTCGTTGTTGTTTTACCATTCGTTCCAGCAATATTAATTGATCTTTTAAACATACGATTAATCAAACCCAAATAAACGGCACGTTCTACTTCAGGAATTCCGAGTTCAATCGCTTTTTTTCTTTCTGGATTATCTTTGGGAATAGCTAAAGTATAAATCACGGCATCTGGTTGAAAAGTGGTGATATTATCTGCTATTTGTTGATAATTAACATTCACACCTAAAGATTCTAAATAATCGGTTCTGGCTGATTGATGTTGATCGGATCCTGCAACTTGCATACCTTGATGTTTGGCTAATTCTGCTAAACCACACATAGAAATACCGCCGATACCAATAAAGTAAATTTTACTGTTTGGTTTAAACAATATTTCTGTTAAATCTTTATTTTGTAAATTTTCCATAAAAACTCCATATTTTATTTTATAAAGATAAGTATAATCTAATTCACAATCTTTGTGATTTAATATACAAAGTATAAATATATTAATATTAAAACAAATCTATTTTACCATAGTTAAAAATTTTGTTATTAAAATTGCTTGATGCATTTCTATCAAAATTTAAAAATGATAATCTGAATTATAATTTTGATGATGAAGACTTTTTAATGAGAAGTCTTTTTATTAAATTTGATCTTTCGTAATAAATTTTACTTATAGTTGAAAAAAGAAGCATATAATTGTACTTTATATGCAGTATACATTTTCTGTATAACAGAAGAGATAGAAAAACGTATGAAAAATATATTAATTACAGGTGCTTCAAAAGGAATTGGTTTAGCGACCGTAAAAGCTTTTTTGAAAAAAGATTATAAAGTTTTTGCCCATTATTATCAAACTTTTGAGCCTTTAAATAAAATAAAAAATAAAATTAAAAATGCAAATCAATTAATTCTGTTGCAAGCAGACTTAAAACAAAAATCTGGCATCGATTTATTATTTTCTCAAATTGATGAAAATATTGATGTGTTAGTAAATAATGCTGCTATTTCTGAAAATATTTTATTTGATCAAATTACCGAAGAAAAGTGGGATGAAATGTTGTCTTTAAATTTAAAGACATACTTTTTATGTGCACAAAAAGTTTTTCCTGGGATGCTTCATCAAAAATCAGGGAGCATAATTAACATCTCATCTATTTGGGGAGTTACAGGAGCAGCGATGGAAGTTCATTATTCTACAGCAAAAGCGGGTGTTATTGGTTTGACGAAGGCTTTAGCAAAAGAATTAGCTCCCAGTAATATCTTAGTTAATGCTGTGGCACCAGGTGTCATAGATACAGATATGCTCAAATCATTTGATGATACTGAATTAGAAAATTTAAAAAAGGAAATACCTCTTGAACGATTTGGTAGAGCAGAAGAAGTAGCAGATTTGATTTTATATTTAGTGGAACAAAAATACATAACTGGTGAAGTTATTAATATCAATGGTGGTTTATGGATTTAGTACAAGAATATTATGATCTCGTCGTTCCATATTTAGAAAAATATGATTACGATTCAGATGAATTTAAGAATAAATATCATTTTACTGGAGAATTAGGAGCTATATATCAAAAAGAACAAACGATATTTCAAGTTTGGTCTCCAGTTGCAGAGAATGTAGAAGTACTATTTTATGGTATTTGGGAAAAAGATTATCGAATACCAGAAATTCCAAAAGAAATTTGGCAGATGCAAAAAATTGAAAATGGTGCATGGCAGTACAAAGCAGAATCAGATCTACATTTGGGTATTTATTTATATCGTGTTACCTATTTTAATGGGAAACAAAAAACTTGTGTGGATCCTTATGCCAAAGCATGCACGATTAATTCGGGTTATACGGTTATATTTGATCCTAAAACAGTACGCTTAGATCAGGAATCAAAACCAAGAAAAGTCTTTACCGACGCGATTAATGCTGTTATTTATGAAGCAAGCATTCGTGATCTAACCATTTATCCGCATACAGATATTAAATATAAAGGAAAATATTTAGGCTTAACAGAAACAAATAAAACAAATCAAGAAGGTAAACCAGTCGGTCTAGATTATATTAAATCGCTTGGCGTTACGCATTTACAGCTTTTACCGTTTTATGATTTTGCTACGGTTGATGAGAGCAATCCCTTTGCGACATACAATTGGGGTTATGATCCCGTTAATTATAATGTACCGGAAGGTTCATTTTCTTTATATCCAGAAAACCCTTTAGCTAGAATTATTGAATTAAAAATGATGATTCAAGCTTTACATCAAAATGATATCGGAGTCATTATGGATGTGGTTTACAATCATGTATATACGGTAGAAACACATCCCTTTACCATTTTAGTGCCAGGTTATTACTTTAGACATTATCCTAATCATAAATTGGCAAATGGGACGTTTTGTGGCAATGAAGTGGCTTCCGAACGTAGCATGGTCCGACGTTATATCGTGGACAGCGTTTTATATTGGACAAATGAATTTAAGATCAATGGTTTTCGTTTCGACTTAATGGGTATTCTTGATGTTGAAACCATATCGCAAATTAGACAAGAATTAAATCAAATTGATCAAAATATCATTATGTTGGGTGAAGGTTGGAATATGGGCGACATCTTACCAATCGCTAAAAAAGCAATTCCTGAAAATTCAGCTAAATTAAAAGGGGTAAGCTTTTTTAATGATCAATTCCGTAATGCTGTTCGTGGCAATGTCTTTCATAAAACTTCAAAAGGTTATATTACAGGGAAAACAAAAGATACCGATTTTTTAAATTATGAAATATTAAAAAATAAATATAGTAATCTGGATCAAATGGTTCAATATCTGGAAGCGCATGATAATTTTACTTTATTTGATCAAGTATCAGGAGCTTTACCAAATCGTAGTGCTGAAGAATATGAAAGACGCCAAAACTTGGCAGCAAGCATGGTTGTTCTTTTACAGGGAATACCATTTATTCATGCTGGACAGGAGTTTTTGCGAACCAAAATGGGTAGAAATAATACCTATAATGATTCAGATAAAATCAATCAATTGGATTGGTCTAAAATTAATCGCTATCCAGTACAATATTTACACGATTTGATTCATTTTCGTAAAACACATAAATATCTTTATTATAAGAACTTTGAAGAAATATTAGATCATATAGAAGTGGCTTTCCTTTCTAAGCATTTGATTAAAGTACGTCAAAAAAACTCTGAATATGATTTTTGGTTTTTCTTTAACGCTTATGAAGGCGATAGTTACACCCTTGTTGATGCTGGCGAATATCATGTATATTTTGCTGATAATCTTTCCTATTTAGATGTTGAGAAAAAGATATCTTTTGTTGAAGGTGAAAATACAGTAAAAATAAGTGGTTTAAGTACCTTGGTTATGAAAAAGATTAAGAGTTTAAAATGATTTCTATTTTAATATAAAATACAAAATTACAAAAAAACAAATATTGAATAAAAATTTCATTATTTCTCAGGCAGAGTCTTTTTTCATGGACTCTATTTTTGATACGTATTTTTTGGTATGCTTCTTTAATTCTCAAGTTTAATATCTTTGTCAGTTAATTATCATTGATGTTTTTAACAATTTTAATCTAGATTTTTTTGAGCTATTCATATATATTGAATATAAAATGGTATAATTTATCTGGTATTAATAAACTTTTGAGGAACCTAACTCATACATCAATGAGACTTATGCAACAGCGATGATTTATTTAATTTTGACTAAAGCTTGGGTAAATACTTCTTTAAATATTCGATAATATTCAAAAAGAAAAGCAAATTGTAAGAAATTAAAGGAGACGGAACCATGGAAAATAATAAAAACCTAGATGCTTTATTAACAGAATGGAATATAGGTAAGGTTAAAATTAAAAATCGTATTGTTCTCACTTCTATGGGAGGTACGAACCTTTTGGGCTGGATGGAGAGAAATCATTTTGACAAAGATGGGGCACGATTCATCCTGGAAGTCGCAAAAAATAATGTAGGATTAGTTTTGCCAGGCTGTCAGCCTGTTTATAATCCGATGTTTGGTCAATGGCTACATAAAAACGAAAAAATGTATCGTGATTTGGCTGAATGGATGCCAGAGTTTCATAAAACTGGGGCAAAATTATTTATACAATTAACGGCTGGTTTTGGACGTTCGTTTACCATTTCTACGATGATGGAAAAACTATATACGAATAAGGCTTTACGCATTATCTCAAAGCCTTTTATGAATCTTGACAAAATTACAGCTTCAGCCTCCCCTTCGCCTAATCGCTGGTCAGATCATGTTCCTTCAAGAGAGATGACCAAAGAAGAAATTCAAGAGTTCATTGATTCTTTTGCCAAATCAGCTAAATTATGCCAAGAAGCAGGAGTTGATGGGGTAGAAGTCCATGCCGTTCATGAGGGTTATCTCCTAGATCAATTTACATTAAAATATGTCAATAAAAGAACGGATGAATATGGTGGTTCATTAGAAAATCGGTATCGCTTTGCTGCAGAAATTGTTAAAGCCATTAAAAAAGAATGCGGGCCAGATTATCCTGTTTCCTTACGTTATTCCGTTATTTCAAAAACAAAAGGTTTCCGTGAAGGTGCTTTACCTGGTGAAGAATATACCGAAGTTGGTCGAGATATGGCAGAATCTGAAATAGCAGCTAAATTTTTACAGGATGCCGGTTATGATATGCTCAACTGCGATAACGGCACGTATGATGCTTGGTATTGGGCACATCCGCCACTTTATATGCCAGAGAATTGTAATCTGGATGATGTGAAACATATCAAAAAATTTGTGGATATTCCTGTTGTGAGTGCTGGCAGAATGGATCCTTATGTTGGAAATGAAGCCGTTGCAAATGGAGAAATTGACGGAGTTGGATTTGCTCGTAATTTCTTAGCAGATCCCGCTTGGTTCACAAAATTATTAGAAGGTAGAGAAGCAGATATTCGCCCATGTATTTTATGCCATAATGGCTGTTTTAATATGGCGCATTATAAAGGCGTTCCTAATGATCAAGCCTTATCCGATTCTTTACATTTAGCGAGATGTGCGGTTAATGCAGAAATGCTGCAATGGGATAAATTCCATATTGAAAAAACATCGAATCCGCAAAAAGTCCATATTGTTGGAGGTGGAATTGGTGGTATGGAGGCGGCGCGTGTTCTTAAATTACGTGGACATGATCCCGTTATTTATGAGAAAGATTCTGAATTAGGCGGTACTTTTATTGCAGCTTCGTCAGAATCTTATAAAGAGCGTTTAAGGCAATTATTAAAATGGTATCTATTGCAAATGGAAAAACTGAATATAGAAATTCATTTAAATGATCCTGTCGAATCAATTGAACGTTTTGGTTCAGAACCTGTGATTATTGCAACGGGCTCAAATCCAATTGTTTTAAGAAACGTCCCTGGTCATGAAAAAATGATTGAAGCAACGGATTATCTAACTGGCCATGAAGTTGGCAAAAAAGTGGCTGTGATTGGCGGGGGATTAACGGGCTGCGAAATTGCTTATGAATTAGCCTTATTAGGGCATGAACCGATTCTGGTTGAGATGCAAGATGACCTGATGAAACAAACGGGCGTTTGTTTAGCCAATTCTTCATTTTTACGCGAATGGTTTGCCTGGCAAAATATTCCTGTTTATCTGGACACAACTTTATCCGAAGTGCTTGATGATAAAATTATTTGTACAGACAAAGACGGAAAATCGATTGAGATCGCTTGCGATTCTGTCATTGGTTCGGTTGGGTATAAACCAAATCCTATTGCTCAAAAGAGCAGAAACGTTCAAGTGGTTGGTGATAGTAAACAAGTCGGCAATTTAAGAACCGTTATTTGGAGTGCTTATGAAGCAGCCATGAAGGTCTAATTTGTACGAATATTTTTATCAAAAATGAATGGCTTAGTAAAAGCCTGTCTATCATTAAAAGAAGGACTTGATATTAATATCAAGGCATGTAAGGAGGTTTTCATGATTTTAACAAAAGATCAAGAAGAAATTTTACAAGGTAAAAATGGTGATACCATGGCTAAAGTCATGGAAACAATGATTCGCTATGGCGAACTATTTAATGCTGACAAAATGGTGCCTATTACAAGTGAATATCATCACTTTGTCACGTCATTCGGTTTAAAAGCCATGACCCCTATTTATGATTTATTGGATTTTCTGATTGAGGAAAATGCTCTACCTAAAAAGAAATTTTCTGTCGATCCACGGCCAATAGATCCTGCTGTACCGGCCAATTTTTTACAAAAATTCGTTTTTAAGAATTTTATGTATACGAAACAAAATAAATATGAAGAGCAGTTAAAAGAGCTCGGTATCCTAGACGACAATGCCTATACTTGCACCGCTTATATGGACGAAGTTGGTAATACCCCTAAAAAAGGCGATGTCCTCTCTTGGTCAGAATCATCAGCTGTTGTTTATGCCAATTCCGTTTTGGGTGCCAGATGCAATCGTAATTCAGGCATTATTGATATTATGGGCGCGATTGTTGGTTATGTGCCTAATTTTGATTTATTGACGGATGAAGGGCGTAAAGCAGATTGGGTTATTGAGATTAAAACTAAACAAAAACCAGAAGCTCAATTATTGGGCTCGGCTATTGGCATGAAGGTTTTAGAAAATGTACCTTATGTTATCGGTCTTGATCAATGGATAGGCGATACCTTAAACGATGATACCAAAGCTTATTTAAAAGATTTTGGTGCTGCAACTGCTTCAAATGGGGCAGTTGGTTTATACCATATTGAAAATCTAACGCCAGAAGCTAAAGAACAAGGCAAAGATTTGATTAAACCAAATGCCAAACATTATATTATTGATGATGCGGAACTTGCACGCGTTTATGCCAATTATCCAATTATCTGGAAAGATAAAGATGCCAAACCAAAACTCTGCTTTATTGGTTGTCCACATTTGTCGATTGCTCAATTAATTGAATGGACTGATAAAGTTAGTCAGCGTTTGGCAGAAAAAAATTTAAACGAAGTTTCAATACCAACCGTATTCACAGCGGCTCCAGATGTCATTGAAGAATTTAATCGATCCGAATATGCTAAAAAATTAGAAGACACGGGTATTATTTTGTCTTATCTATGCCCCTTGATGTACATGAATAATCCACTCTGCGGCAAAGAAGCCATCATCACGTCTAGTAATAAATTAAGGACATATACCTCTGCAAGATATTATACCGATGAAGAAATCTTATTACAGATTACTGGAGGGAAATAACATGAAAGAATTTAAAGGTAGAGTTGTGACAGAGGGAACTGTTGAAGCAAAAGCTTTAGTATCTCATCAAGGTTTAAATACACTCGCTTCATTTCAAAAGGCTTTACAATTCGGCGATAAAAAAGCAACTTGCGGGGATCAAAATAATCCAGATCTTTATCAAAAACAAATGGTGGGTAAAGCATTATGTTTGCCTCAAACGATTGGCTCAACGACTGGTGGTTTAGTCCTTTATTGTGCTTGTTCTATGGGGCGTCAACCAGCCTGCATGTTATTTTCAGAACCCATTGACTCTTTGGCAGGTGCTGGTGCCATTTTAGCTGACGTTTGGCTCGATCAACCAGAAGCAAAAATGCCAGTTATAGATAACTTAGGCCAAGAGTTTTTAGATTATGTAAAAGATGATATGGACATTGTTATCAAAGAGGGAGGCGTTGTTCAAGTTAGTTGATTAAATAATGATTTTGCTCAATTAAGCGATGATAAGCTAAGGTAAGTAGAATAAAATTTATTTTATGGAATCCTCTTTTTAGATTTTTCTGCAAACCTAATTTAACAGAAAATAACATATTAGAGAATACCGTGGCTTAAAAAATTAAAAGGGGCTGTTTCAAAAAAAAGTTTTGAGCGTCCCTTTTAATTTGTCTTTTTAAAAGAAAAAGCAGCTACCGAAGTAGCCGCAAATCTTGTAAAATATAAATGTATAAAAAATACAAATTTACAGTTAGAGTACAGTGGTTATGGGGACAATATTCAACTATGCTTACCAATTAAAACAGATAAAATCATACCTGTATACGATTCTGTAAGATTACTAGATTGGTTATTGGAGGAACTAGATTATACAAATTTATACCGACTCCCCAATCAGTCCAAAATCGTTATTTTAAATTATGGTATACGCTTATTCTAGAGGCAAAACCTCATCTCGAGAAATATAACGAGCTAGTCGTTTAGAATTGGCTTTTCAGTGGTTACTTCAAAATCAAAGAGTTCCAGATCACAATACGATAGACCGCTTTCGAAAAGAAAGGTTTTATTCTTGTTGTGAGAATCTTTTTAACCAACTCGTCGAAAAGCTATACACCATAGGCGAAGTTAACTTTGATGATCTCTTCGTAGAGGGAATAAAGATGTTACTAATGCCAATAAGTACAGCTTTGTTTTGAACGAGCTACCGATAAATTTGAAACGAGATTGCAGGATAAGGTTCGAGCTCTTCTTGAAGAAAAATTAAATCAAGAATTACCAGAAGGTCATATACCAGCTAGCTTCATGAGAGAAATTCAAGAAATGTGGAATAGACGTGCTAGTGCACTTGGAATGAAGTTTGTTTATGGGTCTGGCAGAAGAAAAGAGCATCTACAAAAGGATATTGCAACCTTAACTAATTTTTAAGAGCATCAAGAAAAGTATGACGGATATAACAAAATCTTTGGCTTGCGAAATAGTTTTTCTAAAAGAGATAATCATGCTACCTTCATGCGATTAGATAAGGATCATATGAAAAACGATCAACTTAATCCTGCATAAAACTTACAGATTGGAGTCAAAAGCGAATACATTGCCGTCTTAGATATATCTAGTAAACAACGGACATGCATACATTAAAACCTTTAATTGAAAGAATAAAGGTTAATTACAAACAAAAATTTTATAATATTATTACGGGTGCCGGTTATGAAAGCGAAGAGAATTACACTTACCTCAATCAAGAAAGATATGTTGCTTTCATTAAACCTTCTAATTATGCATATTCTAAAACGAGAAAGTTTCAATGAGATATGGAAATCAGGCTTTCTATGGCATATGTACCAGAGGAAAATTATTATATTTGTAAAAACGGGAAGGAGTTAAAATTTATCTATTACTCAACATGTAAGAACCGAAGCGCTCCTTTGGGCGGTTTCCTGTAACATTAATAAGCTTCATAATAGGATTCAAAATAAGAAGCTTAGCCAAAGCCTTTTATCCTTCGAAAATTCAACTTAAAATCTAGAATACGAGATAAGATGAGCAGCTCAACTGCTTTAGATCTCTCAAAAATCAGTTTTTATCGATTTAAATAACTTTTTATTAATTTCTCTTTTCTGGAAACCCATTAAATAGCAGTTATTTCAGACAATTTAAAAGAAGCCATCTTTTTTACACCTTTCCAGGTACCTTTGAGACAATTCCTCTTTTGTAGATACAATTGTTATTAAAGATCTAAATTACGGCTAATAATGGTGTTTGATAATCTATTAACAAACTGATATATTACTTGTTGATATAATAAATAATTAATAAAATTAATAAACACAATTAATAAAAGTGTAGAATTGTTTTGAAAAGTGATATGATTTATTAGATAATTTTAAAATATTATGCCACTTTTTATAAGATATAGTGGATTATTATGGATAGATTAGACAAAAAAATAACGCTGTATTTAGTACAGCTTTTAAATATTGTGGTTATGACCGTAATATTCTCTTTTATATGGTTTCATAATAGGACTAGTCACTCTCACTATAGCGATATGCTTTCTAAAAATCTGATTATCGTAATTATATCTACAGCGTTATATTTTATATTAGGAAAAACATATGATGCGTTTCAACTGTCTATACTACGTATATCTGAGTTAATTTACTCTCAGTTCTTAGCAATATTAATTTCTGAGTTTATCACTTATTTAATTATTTGCCTTTTAGAGTGGAAAGCGGTTAATCCTCTTCCTGTTTTGCTTGCGGTATCTATTCAAATGTTCTGGGCAGTAATTTGGTCTACTTTAGCACATTATTGGTATTTTAAAGTCTTTGAAGCGAAGCGTTCTGCGATTATTTATGACGATGTCCAAGAATTGAGACGGTTTATTGCGGAACCTGGTATAGAAAAAAAATTTCAAGTAGTTACAAAACTTGAAATTCAAGAATGTAAAGATTTTAAATTTATTGAAAATGAAGCGATAGATACAGTTTTTCTTTGTGGTTTGCATTCTCATGATCGCAACCAGATTTTGAAATTCTGTATTATTAATAAGATAAATGTAAATGTTGTTCCTCGTATCGGAGATATCCTTATGAATGGAGGAAAGCGTAGTCATGTGGTGCATATACCCACGATTAGTTTTGAAGGTAATAATCAGGCCCCCATGTATTTATTTATAAAACGCATGTTTGATATATTGTCTTCGCTGATTATGATTACGTTAACGTTACCTTTGATGCTTAGTGTTGCATTAGCAATAAAATTAACTGATGGAGGGCCTGTTTTTTATCGGCAAACTCGTTTAACTAAAAATGGACGTGAGTTTACTTTACTAAAATTTCGGAGCATGGTGATAGATGCAGAAGATGATGGAATAGCCCGCCTCTCTACTGGCCAGAATGATGAACGTATTACTCCGGTGGGACAAGTGATTCGTAAAATTCGATTAGATGAACTTCCCCAATTATTAAATATACTTAAAGGTGATATGTCAGTTGTTGGTCCTCGGCCAGAACGACCGGAAATAATGGTTGAATATCAAAAATATTTACCTGAATTTGTTTTACGCTTGCAAGTAAAGGCTGGTTTAACAGGTTATGCACAAATTTATGGTAAATATAACTCAACTCCTTACAATAAATTACAGATGGACTTGATTTATATTGCTCATCCAAGCATTCTTGAAGATTTACGTTTGATTTTTAAAACTATTAAAATTATATTTTTACCAGAAAGTACAGAAGGAGTATTAGAAGGGCAAATTACAGCTTATCCTCATATTAAAGATGAACAAAATGATGAAAAAAAATATAATAAAATTAAAACATGTAAATAAATACGAGAATTTTTGTTAATTCCGAAAATTCAATTAAAAGACGAACAGTATCATTAACAATTTTGTGGACTATAAATGGAGATATTAATATGTGTTCTAAATTAGATACTAACCAACAGGATTTACCTATTGTAAGTATAATAATTCCAGCTTATACAGCTGAAAAAACTATTGGCTGTGCTATTGAATCCGTTATTTCACAAACTTTTCAATCGTGGGAACTTATAATTATAGATGATGGGTCCTCTGATTCTACTTCTGATATAGTATCGCAATATATGAAAATAGATCAACGAATCAGTCTGCTATGCAACAATATTAATATGGGAGTAAGTGAATCACGTAATAGAGGAATGTCCGCAGCGAAAGGACAGTGGATTGCTTTTCTAGATAGTGATGATTTATGGCAATCGGATAAATTAAAATGTCAATTGGAATTGGCTTATAAGGTTAATGCATCTTTTGTATTCACTGGATGTAGTTATATTAATCATGCTGGAGATGCTTATCAACATACTTTTATCCCTGCAGATAGAATTAATTATGAAAAATATAAATGGAATAATGTAATCACCTGTTCCTCGGTCTTGATTGAAAGAGAAGTTCTTCATGGACTATGTTTTGAAGATGATAGTATAAGTGAAGATTATTTAATGTGGTTAAAAGTTTTAAAACGAACTGAATTAGCTTATTGCGTACAAGCCCCACTAACAATATATAGGCTTTTAGACAATTCAAGATCATCCAATAAATTAAAGATGATAAGACAGGCATATATGGTGCATCGTAGAAATGGTGAAACGAAGGTTCGATCCATGCTCTATAGCTTAACTCATATCATATTAGCGTTCTGGAATAAGTATCGATATCTAATTTAGTTGATAAGAAGTTAATCATTTTTATATTTTATTTAATTGAATTTTTTGTTAAGTGAAAAAATAAGTTGAAATCTTGATATAAATATTCGAAATTAATATTTTAAAATACATTTTTCTTAAAAATGAAGATATGTAAATTGAAAAACCGAATGTAGTTTTAAAAGATGAATAATAGCAAAACATGCAGAATAAAATAATAGGGAGGGAACAAAAATTAATAAAGTGGATATTAAAGCACTTCATAAATGTCAACTTGAGGTTTTAGAAGAAGTTAATAGAATATGTGAAAGGCATGATATCAAGTATGTTCTATTTGCTGGAACTTCTCTTGGTGCCGTTAGACATAATGGGTTTATTCCTTGGGATGACGATTTAGATATTACGATGCTAAGAAGTGATTACAAAAAATTTATTGATATTGCTAGTCATGAATTAAAAGATGATTTTTTTCTGCAAACGGAGTTTAGTAATCATTGGCCAATGTTTTTTACTAAGATTCGTATAAACAATACGACTTTTTTAGAAAAATATATGCCTAAGGATGAAAAAACGCATCAAGGAGTATATATAGATATATTTCCTTGTGATAATTTATACGACAATGTGTTGCTTGCACATTTACAATTTTTCCTCTCTAAGGTAGTTATTGGTAGCTCATTGAATTCTAGAGGCTATTTAACAAACAATATATTTAAAAAAATATTTATACAAATAGTCAAAAAAATCCCACATGAAAAAATTCATAGATTCGTAATGAATGAAAATGATAATAATAGTAAAAAAGTTCATACTTTTTTTGGAGGGGCTTCTGCTTATAAAAAAAGTGTGTATCCCAGGACATGGTTAGTCGAAACAGTAATGACTACATTTGAAGATAATGAGTATCCAATTTCAAAATATGCTCATGAATTATTATCTTTACAGTATGGAGATTACATGGTTTTACCTTCAGTTGAAGAAAAAAAATATAAACAACATGCGATATTAGTTGATTTAGAGAAACCATATTATGAATATGCTGGATGGCGTAATGATAAAAAAATAGAGTATTTTACAAGAAGTATACGATAAGGAGATGTTATGAAAAAAAAGTATATTTTGGTTTTAATATTAGCATTAGTGACTGCAATGATGGGATGCAGTAGCAAAGTAGAGGATAATCTATTAGATAATCAAATGGATGAACAGACTATTCTTAATGGGACAATTCTAGAGGATGATAATTTGTATTTTAAGGTTGGCAATAAATATAAAATCCAACTAAATGATGAAAGTCTTAAAACAAACAAATTCTTTATAGATAGTGATTTAAAGGATACTTTTTTATCTATGGATACTTCAGAGATTGAAGCTAGAATATCTAATTTTGAAAAGAAGGACGATCAAGTTTATGCACAAATAGAAGTATTGACAAAAAAAGATCTTAAAGTACCTACACCTTATGGCTTTCTTAATTATCCGGCAGAACTATCTAAAAATGTAATTATTGACGTGTATGAAGAAAATGGTTATAGAAATTATAACTTTAACTACATGTTAGATGATATTTCTTATCCGATGTTTCAAATAAAATTTGGACAGATAAATGATTCTACGGTTTTTACTTTATTTGGAGGAAAAGCGACAACTTCTGGAATTGGTTTGCAAATTCAAAGTTTTGACATAGCTTCTGATAATCCAGTACCAGAAGACAAAATTCAAGATTTTTATGCCCATCAAGAGATGCTAAATTATATTATAGATAATTTTGAATTTCTTGATGAAATTAGATATGAAATATCAATGTGAAATAACTTTGTGTCTTTTTTTGATCCCATCTTCTTTAACCAATTATAAATAAGATAAGCATTGATAAGATAAATTAGAAATAAGAAGTATTAACAAACAAATTGAAGATAGTACGATATTATCTTTAAAAATAACTATTGGTTTTAATTTGTGATAATTACAACAAATATATGTTTTGATTTTATGAAGAGGTTTTTATAACTATTTTTTTGTCAGTTAATCAGAACATACAGTAATTTGAAAATAATTATCAGATATTAAATGTAAGTGTGAATAATAGTAATTTAACATAATTTGAGGTATGCATATGAAGGTAAGAAACATTTTAGGGAAATCTCTTAGTATAATTTTAAGTTTTATAATTATTTTAAGCTTGTTTTCAGCTAATTCTCAAGCTTTGGAGGCTAATTCAAAAAATCAATTAAGTAATGATCCGGAAAACTTAACTTCTGAGAAACAAGAAGAGGATGATGAAGAAATAGA
>DIRM01000032.1:45567-59031 GCA_002427545.1 Mageeibacillus sp. UBA5436
ATCTATTCCAGAAGAGGATGATGAAGAAACAGAAACGCCATCTTTTCCAGAAGATAGTAATGAAGAAACGGATAGTAGTGATGAGTCTGAGTTTTCAGAACCAGAGTTTTATGATGGCGATCTGTTCTTGTTTAATAAATCTTCGAGCTCAAGCTTGGGAAAAGGTGATGAAATTCTAGGTACAGATTATTTAATCACAGCAATTAAAAATTATGCTGTTTCTCCTGATATTCGAGAAGCAGTGATTACCACCAATACTGCTGCAGGAAATTCCCAAACTATTGCAAATGTAATGGAAATTGATACACGAAATAAACAAGCTAAAATTATTACAGGATATGGAAAATTAAATCCACTTGAAGAAGGTTGGACGATGGAAACGATGACCAACCAAGCACATCTATATGAAAACACCTACAACGAAAATATTGTAGGGGGAATTAATGCATCCTTTTTTAATATCACTACTGGTGAACCTAGTGGACATCTTGTGATGAGAGGAAATGTATATAAAAATGATCCGAGCAGAGGGTATCTTGCTTCATTTAATGACGGTTCTGTTGGAATTTTTAATTCAGGTATTAGCCTTGAACAAGCAGAACAAATTCAAAGTGAAAAAGTGGGTTATTCTTTAAGTGTAGAAGAAGCTGTTGGAGGAGCCACTTTGCTTGTTAAAGATGGAGAACTATTTGACCCAGGTAGTGGTAATGATGGTTATTATTCCAGAAGTGCGGTGGGTGTTAAAGCTGATGGCACTGTAGTTTTCTTGCAAGCAGATGGAACAATGGCTCCAAGATCTCTCGGTTATACAAAAAATGAAGAAGCACAGATGATGATTTCACTTGGCTGCGAAAATGCATTACGGCTTGATGAAGGAGGGTCTTCTACATTTTTATCTCAAAGATCAGGTGAATCAGATCTTACAATGAGAAATGTTCCAGCTGGTGGAAGTGAAAGAGTGGTTTCAGGTTCTATTTTTGTTGTTTCTCAAACACCTCCTACAGGCGAATTTGAAAATGCTATTATTACTCCAAACGCTGAAGTATTTACACCTGATTCAACAATTAATCTTACTGCATTAGGAGTTGATGCTTCGGGAGCACAAATAGATAAAATTCCGAATGATGTTTCTTGGCGATTGTCAGAAGAATCCTTAAATATGGGAACCATTACAAACGAAACAATTGATAATAATAAAGCAACGGCACAATTTCAAGCAAAAAATATAACTGGAGAGGTTGTGATTCAGCTTGTATACGAAGATAGTATTTACGGAAGTACAACTTTTTATATTCAAGAACCGGATAATCTCTATTTTATAAGTAACGAAATAAATCTTGATTATGGAGAGGTAAGTGATCTCGGTCTTAGAGCAAAATATAATAGTGAGATTGTTAATCTTAAAGATGGTGATATACAGTGGGAAATAGGAGATGAAACAGCAGGAAATTTTGATGGTATTAAATTTAATACTACTGAAAATAAAAAGGTTTCAGTTTCTACTACTGTAACTGCCAAATATGGGGAACTTGAAGCTTCTTCTTTAATTAACATTGGAAAGCAACCACAAAACATTCTTGATGGTGGTGATGAAGATGGTCTAGATTATAGTAACATTGGCGATACAGTTCATGATTTTACAGGCCTTGCAAAAGATGCTATTGCTACCTATAGCTATGCAGGTCGAGGTGGTGTTGTCAAAGGTTCAGTTGTAAGTGATAGTGATCCTGAATTTGCTGATATTGTCCGTTTTGGTAACAAGGCAATTAAATTGGAATATGATTGGAGTAAAATTACTGGAACTGATGGAGCATGTTTAGGGCTTGGCGACTCTATTGATATTCCAGGAACCCCCAGTGCGTTGGGTGCATGGGTGTATATGCCTGAAGGTATGCCTGTTCCATGGTTCCGTGCCCAAATTTCAACAAGCCAAGATGGAAAAACTTATACAAATGCATATATTAATTTCAATGAAGAAGGATCTGATAGCATTGTGTCTGGTTGGCAATATTTGGAAGCTGACCTAACACAATATGCAGGACAACAAATACGTATCAATAGCGGAATGCTATTTAGAGCGATGGTCCTTAATAATGTAGGAGGTATGGGCTGGAAAACCACTGATGGAGTTGTTTTAGCCAAGGAGGATTTAAAAGGATATTTCCTACTTGATAATGTTCAATTCGTATACGGCTCAAATAATCAAGATGTGACCAATCCAACAATATCATCAATAGAGCTTATTAATACAGATGGTAGCAGAGTTGATTTGGAAAATGGGACAGTAATTGATGAAAATTCGTTGAACTTTTTTGTAACCTACAATGATAATGAAGATACAGATGATTTTGCTACTGGTATAGAATCTGCATACTTCTACTTTGATGGTATAAATTTTGGGGAAGGTCAAAAAGACCATTTGGGTAGTACATTTGCTGGAGCTGAATTTGCGAATGGAGAACACTCAATTACTTTCTATGTTAAAGATGGTTTTGGTAATGTGACTCGCCAGACAAGATATTTTACAATTAAGGGTAATGAAAAATATACAAATATGGAAATTTCTACAGGCGAAATACCGATACTTGGTGGAGAATTTTCATTGGATTTAACAAGTAATCAAGTAGAAAATATATCTAGCTTTAATACAACTATAAATTTTAGTGGAGGGTACACTATTCAGGATGTTGTCTTTAGCAATGGTTTTACTGGTAACTATACAACAAACCCATCACAAGGAATACTTACAATAAAAGGTACAGGAGATGGAAGTGCTAATGATGCTTTGATAGCTAAAATATTGCTAAAAGTTGGAACAGATGTTTCTGAAGGAGCGTCAGTAGGCGTTCAAGTAAATTTAGGAAATTACGAAGTTTTTGATTCTAGTGCTGCTCAAAATTCTGAATTATGGGCTAAAGGTTTCTCTAGTCAGAGAAAAGAATACATGTTAGAAGCTATGTACAGACTTAATGCAGAGCCACTAATCTATGGGCAATCCGCAAATATCTTTGTTTCAAATACAAATGGGGATTTAATTGATGATGTGAGTGTATATTATAACGATGATATACTGCTAGGAACATCTGATAAAAACGGTATTGTGGTTGCTGATGAACTTACGGAAAAAATTGAAAAATACACTCTATATGCCAAAGATAATAATGGTAATTATTCATTTCCAATAACTATTCAATGCACAGAACCGATCGAAAACAAAGAGGGGTATCCATATTATATTTTGATGAACTCAACATCGGATCCATATCATAATAAAAACATTACATGGTTATCTAGTCCAAATTTAAGTCTAAGTAAGGCTATGATTGAATATTCTCAAAATGAAGATCTTTCCGATGCAATTAAGGTTGAAGGAAGAAGTAATCTTGTTACTTTTTCTGGTAATGCAAAAATAGTTAGGTCAAATGGTGTTGTAGCCAGTAATCTAAAAACTAATAGTACTTACTATTTCAGAGTTGGAGATGGTGAAAAATGGTCTGAAATACTAAGTTTTAATACATCTTCTGCGGGATCAACTACAGATTTTTATATTATTGCAGACATTCAAGAAGACGATGCAGTAATAGGATTTGGAAACATTGTAAATCTCTTAAAACAACATACTTATGATTTTGGGATTCAGACAGGAGATGCTGTAGATAATGTTCGTTTTTATAATCAATGGGAAGATACACTTAGCTTGTTTGACACAGATGGCATAAATAGAACTGATGTTATTCATGTTATTGGTAATCATGAAGCTGATGATGATAATCAAAATGCTTATTCAACAAAAAATATTTTCGGCATTGAAGATGACTGGTATTCAGTAGAATATGGCAATGTATATATTGCTGTTCTTAACCATACGATGGAGGAGGAAAAGATTAATGCCTTTAAAGATTGGTTAATTGCTGATGCAGCTAAGTCGACTGCCAAATGGAAAATTTTTACGACACATGTTCCTGTTTACTATACCAATCCAACGGGAGGAGGACAGGTTTACAATAAGTTACTTCCGGATGCTTTGGAGCAAGCAGGCATTAATTTTGCTTTTGCTGGGAACGATCATAGTTATGCCAGAACCCTGCCGATGACAGGTGGAGAAGTGGATGAAGATGACGGAATAGTTTATTTTATTGCAGGTTCAACTGGTGGAAAATCATATTCGGTTGTTGATAAACCAGAATTTAATTTCGACATAGCATCTATTAACTTTAATAGTATTTATATGACGGTTTCTGCATCGGAAACAGAGTTTTTAGTTACCGCTTATGATGTAGACAAGAATGGTAATGCTACAGTGTTTGATCAGTATGAAAAAAGCTTAATTTGTGAAGATGATAATCATAACTATGAGTATGACAAAAATACTGATTTGTTAACATGTAGTAGATGTGGGGAATCCATCTATGCAAGTGTAGAAAAATATAATGGCTGGGCAAAAGATAAACAAACAAAGCGTGCGATGTACTTTGTAGCAGGGAAAGAAACAGTGGGATCAATTAGGCTCGAAGATGGATTCTATTATTTTGATGATGATGCTCTAGCTATAGATGGTGAAATTGAAATCGCCGGAGAAATATGCGAGTTTACATCAGGAAAATTCTCTAAGAGTACAACTAATTCACAAATAACCAACGCAGGATTCTGTGGTAAAAACATTGGCTTTATTATTGAAGATAAAGAACAGCTCACAATTTCAGGTGAGGGACGAATGTATGATTATACATCTTATGGTCTGGTTCCATGGGGAGATGAACAAAAAATTATTCAATCAGTTATCGTAGAGGAAGGGATTACTTCTTTAGGAGATTTCTCATTTTTTGGTATGTCTGCTATTCGTAATTTCAGTTTGCCAGAAAGTTTAAGAAAAATTGGGGCACAAACCTTTAGATTTGCTTCTAAATTATCAACACTTAGAATTCCTGATGGTGTTGCTTTTATTGATCCGATAGCTTTTTACGCTTCAAAGGATCCGATTCATCAAGTTACCCTTGATGTAGCCGCTGGAAGCTGTGCCGAGAGCTATGCTATAACAAAAAAAATGAAAGTAAAATCAAGGGCGCCTTCATCAGAAAATCTGCCAATTTCAACAGGGTTAGTATGGTTTGATAAAGATTTACATTATGTAAAGGATGGAGTTCCACAATATGGTTTAATTCTTGCAGAAGATGATCAATACTATTATTTCTCTTCGATGAATTATAAAGCTCAAAAAGGAAAGGTTTGGACAACATTTACGCATGATACTGGAATTAAAGAAGGGTTCTATCAATTTGGTGAAGATTATGCAATGATTAATCCGCCAGAAAAACCTGTAATTATTCCAGGTGGATTAACTTTAATTGATAATAAATATTATTATATAAATGAAGAAAACGGTAATTATGAAACAGGAAAAGTGTATGTAAATAAAACGAATGGATATCTAATTACGGGTTATTATTACTTTGCAGATGATGGACATATGTATGATGAGGAAATAGGATATTCTGAAGGTCAATTACACTATTTTAATAAAGGGAAAATAGATGGATATGGGTTGATGAAAATTGGTAATTACTATTATTATATATCAACATCTGACCAACGTATTATTGTTTCAAGAACTTATTGGATTACGGCACACAATAATTTATTAAAGGAAGGTTTGTATCAATTTGATGATAGTGGGAAATTATGTGACAATGGTTATTTTTTGATTGATGGTAATGAGGTTTATTATGATAAATATAAACCTGCAACTGCACCAGATCCAGATCCAGATCCAGATCCAGATCCAGATCCAGATCCAGATCCAGATCCAGAATTTATACCAGGATTAGTATTTGAGGATGGAAAATATTACTATCGTGAAGAAGAAAATGTTGAACTTACTGGTAAGGTATTTGTTTCTTTGACAAACGGGTTGTTGCCAACAGGGTACTATTATTTCTCATCAGAAGGTTATATGTTAGATAATGTGGTATATAGTTTTGATGATTTAGAATATCATTATTATGTTAAAGGCAAGATAAAAGCTCCAGGTCTTGTCAATGTTGAAGGTCATTATTATTATATTTCTACATCAAATTCGAAGGCGATTACAGGTCGACAATATTGGATAACTGCACATAATAACTTACTTTCAGAAAATCTGTATTACTTTGCTGATGACGGTAAATTAGCTGATAATGGATATTATACAGTTAATGGAGTTGAACATTATTTCGAAGATTATAAAATATCAATTCCACCAACTGATCCAGACCCAGACCCAGAACCTGATCCAGTTCAAGAAGGACTTGTTTTATTAGAAGACAAATATTATTATCTTGATTCAACAGGCCAAAAATTAACGGGTTTAGTTGATGTTAGCATTACTAATGGATTAATGCTTCCAGGGCAATATTATTTTGGTTCAGATGGGCACCTGCTGAATTGTGAAGTAGCTCCAATGAATGGAGATTATTATTATTTTGAAATGGGAAGAATATCAGGATTAGGGCTTATCTTCTTGGAAGGTGACTATTATTATGTATCAACAACAAACTTAAAAATAATAGTTAATCGTAAATACTGGATCACATTAACTAATGATCTTCTTCCTGCTACTTTTTATGAGTTTGATGCTCAAGGGAAAATGATCAGAGAATGATTAAGTAAATTTATTAATAGAAAAAAATTAGGGGATGTGATCATGCCATATCCCCTTTATTCTGAAATTAATCACTGGTATTGTATGTTTTTAAATAAAAAAAGGTGTGATATGAATATACAAGTTCTTGTTGCAACAACTGATCAAAATAAATATAAATTACATGAGAAAATGAATATCCAAACTTCAACTATTATTGCTAATCAAGGTAATTTAGAAGGTGTCAAATATATATCATTTCGAGGTCAAGAAATAATTTATATTAATTCGCTTACTCGTGGTGTTGGAAACAATAGGAATATAGCATTAGAATTTTCAGACGCAGATATATGCATACTTGCAGATGATGATATGAAATTCATTGACGGGTATGGAGAAATAGTTGCTTACATCTTTAAGGAAAACCCCAAAATAGATGTAATTATTTTTAATTTAATAGAGAAAGAAACTTCGCGCTATGTAAATAAAAAAACAATTAAGATTCATAAACTTAATTATGGAAAATATGGATCAGCACGCATTGCTTTTAGAAGAAAACCAATTCAAAATTTTAATATAAGATTCAACCAAAACTTTGGTGGAGGTGCAAAATACAGTGCTGGTGAAGACAGTATTTTCTTAAATGACTGTTTGAATAACAAATTAAAAATACTGGCAGTTCCATATGCAATTGCAGAAATAGATCAAAATTCTCAATCGACATGGTTTGTTGGATATAATGAAAAATTTTTTAAGGATAGAGGTGCGCTTTTTTGTAAATTGAACGCGCGTGTCTCCAGGTTAATGGCCATACGCTATGCATTCCTCAAACATAAAAAATACAAAAAGACTCAAATAAAGCGGAGACAGGCATTAAAATGGATGTTTCAAGGAATAAGGGATTTTAATGATGATGTTCAATGCTAAAGATCTAATTAAATTAAAAAATAAAAAAATAGTTTTTATTAATAATAATATGAGAGTTGGTGGTGTTCAAAGTTCTTTGTTCAATTTGCTTTCAAAATTAGATGCTTCTAATGAGATAACGCTTGTATTATTCTCTTTAAATGGTGAGTATATTAAGAGATTGCCCCAAAATGTTAAAGTGAAAAGTGCAGGTAAATTAATATCTATTCTAGGAATTCCTCACAGTGAGACTAAAGGCTGGTTAAAAATATTTTCTTTTTTTTTAAGAGGAATAACAAGATTATACAGTTTTAATGTGGCTATTCAATTTATTTTATTGTTTACTAAAAAAATTACTGATGAGTATGATTTAGCTTTTTCTTTTCTACAGGATTCACCCGAAAATGTTTTTTATGGAGGCTGTAATTTATTTACGTTAAAAAAAATTAGTTCTTTACTGAAAATTAGTTATATACATGCAGATTATTCAAATTATGGAGGTGCAACAAATTATAATATTAATATTTTAAGGAAATTTGATTATATAGCATTAGTTTCAGAAAGCTGCAAAAAACAGTTTACTTCTGTTGTTCCTGAACTAACGAATAAAGCAATTGTAATAAAAAATTTTGTGTTGGATGAGGAGATTAAAATGCTTTCAGATTGTGATCCATACTTATATAAAAATGGATTTTTAAACTTTTTATATGTGGGTAGGCTAGCACAAGAAAAAGGACTTTTTAGGCTATTAGATGCTTTTACAGAAGTAAGTAGCATTCAGGAAATCCCAATTATGCTTCATATTGTGGGCAATGGACCACTTCTAGATGATATTGCTTCTTATATTGATAATAAAGGTATTAATCAGATTGTAGAAATTCATGAAGAAACAGATAACCCCTATAGATTTATGAAAAATGCGAATGCGCTGGTATTAAGTTCTTTTCACGAAGCTGCTCCAATGGTTATTAGTGAAGCTTTAGTATTAGGTTTGAAGGTCCTAACTACTAATACCTGTTCTGCTAAAGAAATGATTACAGATGATGAAGGGTGGGTATGTGAAAATTCAAAAGAAGGACTATGCAAGGGCTTATTAGATGCAATAGGTGAACTTAGATATGTCTAAATATAAGAAGATTGTAATAGTAAAATCAGATTTGAATATATATTTGAATCTTTTTGTGGTGACAATTTTTATTCTTTTAGGCACATACAATAGTGTGTTTTCTTATCTCGCATTACTATTTGCGATTATTCAACTTTTAATTACACCAATTACGACGAATGCGTACATTTTATTTTATATTATGAATTTTTCTTCGATTTTTAAAGCTTCTCCAGATAGTTTTTCTTTTTTTACACTTCTGTTTATTGTGTTTGTAATTAAATATATGGTTAAGAAAAAAATTAGCACTTTTGAAGTGAATTTATTGCTTTTTATGATTTTTTTGATAATTATGCAGTATATCCATTCTGGAACAATTGATATTTTAAAAACAATAAAATTTTTTGTTAGTATGGAATTCATCTTTTATATATGGGATGACAGAAAAAAGCTGAATGTATATATCCTAATGAAGGTATATTCATTAGGAGTTATTATAGCCTCATTAATTGCATTTGGGGCAAATCCAAATTTGTTTAAGATTAATGAATATATTCTTAAGCAAAACTTTAAATATGGAAATGTTTTTATTGGACGATTTTCAGGGCTTTACTCTGATCCAAATTATTATGGTGTAAACGTAATAATTGCAATGTGCCTATTAATTATATTGTATTATTCAAATAGATTAAAATTGAGTTTATTTTTAACTGAGTTTTTTGCTTTGATGTTTTTTGCTATCAATACTTATAGCAAATCTGTTTTTTTTATGTTGCTAATTCCATTGAGTTTGATATTTTATATTTTATTTAAAAAAAGACATTATTTTCTTTCTATTACTTTGCTAGCAATAGGATTTATATTATTAGGGTTCATTTTTAGGGGAGAAATTACTAAAGTAAATATGATAATCTATCGCCTTAAAGGGACAAGGTTAAGTAATTTAAAAGATAATCTAAACTATATTACAACAGGTAGAATTGATCTTTGGGAAACTTATTTAGATCGAATTCTTCACGAATATAAATATTTATACTTTGGACGAGGGATAAACTATCCTATAATTGGTGATCTTGCAGAACATAATACATTTATTCAATTAGTCTATTATTTTGGAATTATCGGTACAGTTTGGTTCTTTTTTATGCTGTTGAGTTTGAAAGGAAGATATCAAGCTTCTCGCAATTATCTAAATTATAGCGTTTTATTTACAGTTCTATTAATGTATTGTTTTTTATCAGAATTGTTTTATTTTGATGCGCCTTTCCATCTTGCTTTATGTTTATTAACAATTGATATTAACCTGAATCCACAGAAATCCAATGAAAGTTTAGATGATAATGTATGGTTAAAAAAATATTATTAAAAATAAGGGGAGGAGCACCCTATACACCAGAGAAATTAAGAAAAAATGGTGTTGAAATTGGAGAAAACTGTCATATTTATACGAATAAAATAGATCTTAAACATGGGTTCCTTATTAAGATAGGCGATAATGTTACTATTAGTTCAGTACGCATTCTTGCACACGATGCTAGCACAAAAATGTATTTAGGGTATAGTAAAGTGGGTTGTGTTATTATAGGGAACAATGTTTTTATTGGAGCTGAAGCGGTAATACTACCAGGAGTAAGAATAGGGAATAATGTAATCATAGGTGCAGGTTGTCTTGTATCTAAAGATATACCAGATAATTCTGTTGTTGCTGGAAATCCAGGAAAAGTTATTGATACTACAAATAATTATATTGAGAAATATAAGTCGAGAATGAATAATAAAAATACATGGAATACGGTATGTGAAAATAAAACAAATAAAGAAAAAAAAGAAATGTTTAAATATCTTAAAGATAGTAGAATTGGTTTTGACCCATAATGTCCAATTTTTATTAACGTGTTTAAGCATTTTTTAATTGGAAAAGATGGTAAATAATGGAAAGTAATAAACCTTCCAAATCAAGAGTAATATTTTCTCTTATTTGGAAAATGTTGGAACGTGGTGGAGCGAAAATTGTTCAACTTATCGTTCAATTAATTTTAACTCGAATATTATCGCCAGAAGATTTTGGCACGATAGCGATTATCTTGGTGTTTATTAATTTAGCTCAAATTTTTATACAAAGTGGGCTTAACACTGCTTTAATTCAAAAAAAAGATACAGATAATCTTGACTTTTCTTCTGCTCTTTTTATGAATTTTATTTTAGCTATTATTTTATACGGATTTATTTTTATCATTGCACCTAGAATTTCGACTTTTTATCATAAAATGGAATTAATACCTTTGCTAAGAGTTCTATCTTTGACATTATTTCCAGGAGCTGTTAATTCTATTCAAAATGCCTATGTTTCTAAAAACATGCAATTTAAACAACTTTTTTATAGTAGTTTGGGTTCTTATGTTATTTCTGGAATTGCAGGTATTTATGCAGCTTTTATTGGAATGGGAACATGGGCCCTTGTCATCCAAAATGTAGTTAATCAATTTTCACTAACAATAATAATGTGGTTTACCATTAAGTGGAGACCAACGTTTCAATTTTCTTTGGAAAGAATCAAACAATTGTTTTCTTTTGCATGGAAATTATTACTATCTGGGCTACTAAGTAATATAACAGGAGAGTTACGAACATTAATCATAGGTCGAATAAATACATCTTCTGAATTAGGCTATTACAACAAAGGAAATCAAATACCCACAGCTCTAGTAAGTAGTTTTGATGGTTCAATTCAAGCTGTTATGTTACCTACGTTGTCGTCGTTTCAGGATAATGAGGTAGATTTAAAGCGGATTATTAGACGTTCTATTAAAACAAGTTCTTTTTTTATTTTGCCGATGATGGTGGGCTTGGTAACGGTAGCTGAACCATTGGTTTTACATGTGATGGGGGAGAAATGGCTCCCTGCCGTACCATTTTTACGGATTTTTTGTATAGCACAAGCATTGTCACCAATACAAACGGCTAATGTTCAAGTTGTTAATGCGATAGGGCGAAGTGATATTTATCTAAAACTTGAAGTAATAAAAGATTCCTTTGGACTGATTGTCATAGTATTTAGCGTTCCTTTTGGAATATATGCCATTGCCATTGGCCAAATTGTCTGTTCATTTGTGTCTGCTATCATTAACGCATGGCCAAATAAAAATTTAATTAACTATAGCTTCTCTGAACAACTTTCAGATATCCTTCCAGCTGCTGGTATATCAATTTTGATGGGGGCATGCGTGTATTTAATAAGCTATATTAATATGAATTCATTATTAATGATTGTTATTCAAATTGTTGTAGGTATTGTTATTTATATGTTATTAGCAAAAGTTTTTAAGTTGGAAAGTGCAACTTATATTAGTATAAGTATTAAAGATATCTTTACAGCTAACAAAGAAATATAATAAATAATAAATATGTCTAAGAGGAAAAGAAAATGGTGAAAAATATTTTAATTACTGGCTGTTGTGGTTACATTGGTAGCCATACTTGTGTTGAACTTTTAAAAAAAGGATATCATGTAGTAGGAATTGATAATTTTATCAACAGTAAAAAAAATGTTTTAGATCATATAAAAAAAATTACTGGTGTAGATATCTTATTTTATGAAGGAAATGTTCAAGATGATTCTTTGCTAGAAAAAATTTTTACTGATAATATAATTGATGGTGTTATTGATTTTGCTGCTTTTAAAGACGTAGGTGAAAGTATTACAAAACCAGTAGAGTATTATATTAATAATATTTCGACCTTATTAAGTTTACTTCAGTTTATGAACAAATATAACATAAAAAATTTAATTTTTAGTAGTTCTGCAACGGTTTATGGACAGCAAGATCAGATGCCTATTACAGAAGATGTCTCTGTTGGTGGCACAACAAATCCATATGGTACTAGTAAATTATTTGCTGAAAAAATTTTACAAGACCTATATACTGCTGATAATCGCTGGAATATTTGTATTTTGCGTTATTTTAACCCGGTTGGTGCACATAAAAGTGGTTTGATAGGAGAAGAACCTTCTGGTAAACCAGCCAATTTAATGCCTTTTATCGTTAATGTCGCTTTAGGCCAATATAAAAAAGTTATAATTTATGGAAATGATTATGATACTGTCGATGGTACAGGTGTTAGAGACTATATACATGTAGTTGATTTAGCTAAGGCGCATGTCAAATGTTTAGATAAAATTTTTATTAAAAATGGCGGGATAGATATTTACAATTTAGGTACAGGACATCCATATAGTGTTCTAGAGATTATTAATACGTTTGAAAAAGTTAATCAACTTACAATAAATTATGAAATAGGAGAAAGGCGAGCAGGTGATATTGCTATAGCTTATACAGATCCTCAAAAAGCCCAAAAAGAGCTAAATTGGCAAGCACAATATACCATTGAGGATATGTGCAAAGATTCTTATCAATTTGCAATTAAAAATTTAAGTTTATAAAAAGATTGATAGATATTAGCATAAATGTACTAAAATTAAAAATAAATACAGATGTGTAGAGAAGCGTTTAAAGTTTGACGATAGATGTAGTAGAGAATATCTTATTTTCAAACTGGAATGAGCATTATTATGTCGTATAAAAGGACTAAAAAGATAGCTGGAATCTGAGGCATTCAAGAAAAAATTTAAAAGTATTACGGTTGATAATGGTCCATAGTTTATAAAATATAAAGATTTAGAACAGTCTGTATTAAACAAAGGCAAACGAGCAGAAGTATATTATGCCCTTGCTTATTTGTTTTGGAAACGAAGTAACGATGAAGTTTTCAATGATTTTATTAGTTTTTTATTCTTAAAGAGGCAGAGATTAAGACGATTAGAGGCACAGAGATAAAA
>DIRM01000018.1:0-12524 GCA_002427545.1 Mageeibacillus sp. UBA5436
GTAAATGTTTTGTTGTGAAACCATTATACCAGAGGCATTTCAGATCTCTTTTTTTAAGTTAAGTTAACAGAGCATTTGAAATAGGTAGGAGGAAATAATGAAAAATATTTATAGATCTCACCAAGCTTCTGATAATAATGAAATGGATGCTTGTTGCGAACATGAACATGGACATGAAGGTAAGCATGAACACGAACACGGTTCTTGCTGTGGACATAAACATGAACATGAAGGGGAGCACGATCACGAACACGGTTCTTGCTGTGGACACAAACATGAACATGAAGAGGAACACGATCACGAACCTGGTTCTTGCTGTGGACATAAACATGAACACGAACATGATCATGAACATGGTTCATGTTGTGGACATCATCATCATGAAATAGAAGATGAAGAAGATTTTGATAATGATCCAATGGTTCAAATTATAGATGAAGAAACGGGTGAAACTTTTGATTTCTTTATTGGCGATGAATTTGAACATGAAGATCAACTTTATTATGTTCTTGTACCAGCAGAAGAAGAACCTTCAGTTTACGTCATTGGTAAAGTTATTATAGAAGATGATGAAGCTTTTATAGAGACTTTAACAGATGAAGAAAATGATGTTGTTTACGATGTTTATGATCAAATATTAGCTGATTATTTTGCTGATGAAGAATTAAACGAAGAAGCATAAAAAAAGATTTGCTGAATTTGCAATTACTAATTTAGCAAACTATATAATTAATATTTTATTTATTATTAAAAATGAAGAATTCAACTGAGCAACAAAATAGAAAACTCTTAAAAGGTGTTAATAAAGATCTTCAAGGAGTTACTCCTGATGATAAGACAAATCTGGGTCGTTCAAATAAAGCACGACCACAGATTGAGTCTGTCCGGAATAATCAAAACAACCCTAAAAAAGCACCCCGTCCTACTCAGTTAAATCCTGGTGCTACAAAAAATAAAACATCTAAGAAAGAGCATTTAAAACAATTTAAAAAAGCTCCTAGTGATGAGGTATTAGGTGTTTTACTTGATCAGAAAACAGGAAATCAATTTTATGTTTCACTGATTGATAACTTCAGGTACAATGGCATTGATTATGCTATTATGTACAATTATCAAGCTGGTCAAATGATAGGAAGTAAACCAGAAATTTTAATTATGAGAACTTATCACGATGGTAAAAAACAGTATTTTACATCGATTAGAGATAAGACGGAACTAAATACGATATTTGAAGTGTTTTACAGTCGTTTTGAGCAATCGCTTTAATCTTAATCATCATCGATCTATAACATTCTCTAAGTATTAAATTCTTCAAGAATAATTGTATTGAAACTTAGAATATGGAGGCTCTATGGAGTTTCGAAAATTAGAACCATTTACAATTGAACTAGCCGAAAAATATAAAGAATGTTTCAATCAAAGCAAGACATCTATTGCTGATGCTTGCCCGAATAGCCGATTTGCATGGAATCTTGGCTATCATTACCGCTATTTTATTGTAGATAATTGTATTTGTCTAATTTCTGATGGCGGTATTTTCACGAAACCACATTTTTCTTTGCCCATAGGTGAATTAACAGTAGAAAAATTAAATAAAATTTTAAAAATAATTTCTGAAATTTTTGAACATGAAAAATGGCAGATGCTTGGTCTTTTTATTGATGAAGAGTATGTTGATCTTTTTAATCAAGTAGAAGGCTATAAATTAACCTGGAGTTATGATGAGGATTTTTCTGATTATCTTTATGAAACAAAAAAATTGTATAAATTAAAAGGTAAAGACTATCGCGTCAAGAGAAACCATGTTAATAAATTTATTCGCGGTTTTCCTGATTTTAATTACCGTAGCCTTGAAAAGGGAGATCGTGAAAAGGCTGTATCTTTGGTGCGTACATGGTGTCAAGATAAAGAAGTTGATTGCAGTAATCCGATAGAAAGTGATTGTGGCCCAATCGATACATTATTTAGTTATTGGGATGAATTAGATATTCATGGCGGTGTCATTTACCTTGAAGATGATCTAATTGCTTTTTCTATGGGTTCGATTATTCATGATGGTGAAATGGCTGTTATGCATTTTGAAAAAGCTCATCCAGATTATGAAGGCTTATATTCTGTCATCAATCAATTAACTACAATTTACGAATTAGAAGATACAAAATACATTAATAGAGAAGAAGATATGGGAGATATGGGTCTTAGACTTGCAAAAGAATCCTATTTTCCAGTAAAAAAGATAAAAAAATATCGGCTTAAATTAGATAAAAATGGATAGAGGAAGAACAATGACTGATGAGCAAAAGGAACAATTAAAAGTTAATCAACAAAATAATTCCAATTTGCGAGAGAATTACTATCATTCGTCCATGCCTAATCAAAACAAACAAAGTATGTCGAATTTGTATGCTGATAGTTCGTCTTCAAACATGTATACAGAGCATATAAATCAAAATTTAAATACGACTAATAATTTGTATAATTCGAGTTATAATCAGACTATTGATTCGCAAAATCGACAAATAAATTATTCGAATTATGAACCAATCAATCCTTATGAAAATCGAGTTTTTATGAGGACAAAAAAACCGTCATTCGGCAATGTTCTATCAACGATTATCGGCTTTCCTGTCTTTCATATACTCATTTTAAATATTAGTTATATTATTATTTCTATATTTTATCTGTTCTTTCATCATATTGATTTAACAAATCTAGATAATGTATATGAAGTGTTATTAAACAGTGATATGCAAAATTATTCTTCGATTTTAATGGCTATCATTTGCATTCCTATTTATCTTATTTATTTGCATAATCGGAACAAGAAATATCAAGGAACTTTTTCTGCTGAAAAAATTAAAATAAAAAACTTTCTTAGTAGTAGCATTGCTGTATTTGGTAGTTTAGGTTTAGTGACATTATTAATTGCATTCTTAGAATATATAGGTAGAAATTTAACTTTTGTTAATAATTGGCTTGATTATTATGAAGATTTGGCCAATACGATTGTTTCAGATGAAACTAATATTATTTTACAGATCTGTGGAACAGTCATTTTTGTTCCGATAGTAGAAGAATTACTATTCAGAGGGATTGTTTTAGGTAAATTAGATCAAGTTTTGTCACCCAAAATGGCTATTCTTATTCAAGCTTTGTTGTTTGGACTTTTCCATATGAACCCAATTCAAAGTCTATATACATTTATTCCTGGTTTATTACTTGGCATTATCTATTATCAAACAAAAAATATCATTGTTCCTATTGCTGGTCATATGATATTTAATTTCTTTGGTGGGGTAATTTATTTTATTGTGTCTGAGAATTCGGCGCAAATTTTAAGCATAATACAGTTAATAATAGGTGTTTTCACACTGTTTCTTATTCTACATTTTTTTATCAAAGAGAAACCCAAAAGTCTCAATAAAAATCTGGAAGAAAATAATATGAATATGACATAGGTGGTCATTTTATAATGAAATATTGGAAGTATGGAAGAATAAAGAAAAGAGTTTTTGTTGTTCTTGCACTTTGTCTGCTAGCTTTATGCATACCAATTCTCTTATTACAATTTTATTTAACGGATGGAATCAAATCCAATAATATTGCTGATTTTACTATAGGAGAACCTAGTTCAGATCAGCGAATCTTGGGTTTAGGTATTAATGCAGATAATGCAGATGATGGGAATTATATTTTAAACAATTCTTTTGAACCTTTGGTTTATTGTAAAAACTTAATCATTAATTCTGGTGATGAAAATACAATGAAAATTGAAATGTCAGATGATCCTCAATTAGGTGAGTATCCCAATGATTTTTTTATTGGTTCAAAGGCAACAGTCTCAACAATTGATCAAGATGGTAAACGTAAATTAAAGAAAACAGGCATTATTCATAGTTATTTAACAGATCAAATTGATGAATTCTTTTTAGCTGAATTGCCACCAGATCTGCCTCAAAATATCGATTGGTTGGTGATAGCCAATTATACCAAAAGAGTTTTAATTGGTGGAACTGATGGGTATATATTAATATTTGATTCGTTATCAGAGCCGGTTTTAACAAGCGTACCTAGTAAGCAGATGATTTCAGGAATTTTTGACTTAAATGATGAATTATATGCAATAGATATTGCTGGAAATCTTTTTCAACTTAAAGATGATCAAAATTGGAAGTTCCTTTATAATGCATCAAAAATTTCTTTAAATAAAAAAATTGAGATTTCTGAATTAGATTCAAAGCAAAAAATTATTAAATTAGATGAAGAGAATATTTCAGACACAAATAAGGAGACAATAAAAACCAATATTATAAAATGGACATCTGCTGCGTCTACACAGGACAAAGATGGAAATTGGCAATATATGTTAGTTGGTGAAAATGGGCATTATGCCTTTGGAAACTCCGAATCAATCTATCATAATCAACTTAAGGAAAAGATAAATATAAATGCTGTTACAGCAAATTATTTTGGCTTTTATTTAATTGGTGATCAAAACTATATCTCTTTTACGAAAAACGGAGAACAATTTAGAAATATTGATTTATCAGTTTCAACGGATTGGCAAGCCATTTCTTCTAGAGATAGTGAAGTACTTATTGTAGGATCACAAGGACAAATTGCTTATAGTCAGGATGGTCTTGTTTTTCAAAGTTTGAATAATGATGACATACGAGAAATTTCAATAAAACATTCAGATCAAAATCAAACCATTGTTTTTAATCCTAATTTTATTTCATGCAGTATTCTAAGCAATGAACAATTATTGCTCATCGATGATCAAGGTTTGTTATATCATTCTAATGATCTAGGAAAAACATGGAAACAAGAGAATATTAGTTTAGAAACTGAAGATAAATCAGAAACTCCAGAAAAAAACAAAATAGATTTAATACAATATCTTTCAACAGGGCATTTGATTGCTAGTGATGAAAAGGGTCAAATTTTATTTACTGTACTTAGTTTATCTATTGAATTGGATGGCCCGCTAGAAGATGGCATATATCAAAATGGGGATGTCATACAAATTGAACAATTGAGTGAAAAACCAATTTTTGATATGAACAGTAAACAAGGCGAACAAATATCAGGTGAATGGTATGTTTCAAACCCAGATCAGGCTGAAATTCAATTTTCAGAAAGAGCATCAGGTCAAGGTAGATCAGCTTTAAAAATTAATTTAGACGAAGAAAATAAAAATTATACAGAATTAACGGGACTTTATACTGGAGATGTTAAATCTTTTTCTGCAACAGATGATTTTGTTATATTGCAGGAAATTGATCCCTCTTTTAAAGAAAAAATGAATACTGAAAGTTTATTCAGTTATGAATTTTGGGCGAAATCTGATCAAAAAGTTGAGATTGCTCTCTCTTTTGGTAATTTAAACATTGATATAGAGCCAGTTAAAAATACAATTCAAGGAGATTGGAAAAAATATTATGGAGCTATTATTTTGCCTAAAAACTCCTTAGCTGAAGATAAAACACCATGCTTTCAGATAAACTTGAATGGGGAAGGAAATATTTACTTTGATAATATATGTGTTACATCCTCAAATCTTAAACAATCAGAGTTTCAGGCAAATTATCCTGAAAAATCAATAGGTGGTGAAACTTTACGTATTCAATTTACAAAAATTGGTGATGATAGGTACCCATCTGAAAGTTGGCTCGATTCAAATTCAAGCTATAGCTTTTTTTATCAAAAAGATACTCAGATAGAACTTCTAAAACAAAACAATCTTGTGAAAAGCATGGAATACTGCAAATCAGTTCAAGCAAATCCTTGGCTTATTATTGATTCTCAAGCAAATAGCAATGAATTAAAACATCTTATGCAATATCTTTTTGGTTCCGAATCTGAAACTTATGGTGAATTGCGTTTAGAACAGGGAGCTGTAAGTAGATATAGTGATATTTTTGATCAAATATATATTGAAATAACTGATTTAAATGGGTTGTTGATAAATGATTCGCAAAAAGAATCTTATGTTAATTGGATTATTAATGTGATTAAAGAGACTCCGGAATATCTTCAAGTTAAAAATAAATTGTTATTTATTGATGGCATGGATTATAAAGAAAACATATTTTTATCGAATGCTGATTATCATGCTTCTGATTTGATTTTATCTGAACAAATTAAAACAGAAAGTGATTTTCAGAGTTTTAATAATTCACTTTATGAATTATTTCCAAGAGATATTAATCAAAGTATAAATTCTCGCTCAGAATTCATTAGATCTACTAAACTTGAGAATGAATCATTGAGATTGTCTGATGTTATTCTGCCTAGTTTAAGTCTTTTAGGTGAAGAAAAAGATGCTACTTTATTGGATATAGACTTATCTCAAACGAAAACCGCCGATCAGTTTTCGGACTGTTTTGTTGAATTAGGTTCTCTGTTATATAGCAAAAATCCACTTTCTTTAAATTCAAAATTAGAACAAGATAAAATTTATGCCTTTGCGTATGGTAGCGGTTCAAAATATGTTATCGTTTTGATTAATATTTCCGATGAAACGGCTAATGCACAAATATCCAATATCAACTTTGAAGGCTTTACTGAATTAAGCTATGATGCACAAGGTAATCTATTAAATAAACGGCAATTACAAAAGAACACCATGATTTTTTCTGTTTTGCCTGGTTATGTCACTATTTTATATGGAGAAGAAAATGGTAAATGATTTTAATCAATTATTTTATCAAGATTCATATCAAAAATCATTTGATACAGTAATTTTGTCAGCTGAAAAATATAAAAATAAGAATTGGCTAACTTTTGAAAAAACTTGTTTTTACCCTTTAGGCGGGGGACAACCAGGGGATCAAGGCTTTATTCAGATAATCGAAGAAGTTGATCAAAACCATCAAAATGGTTTCGTTTCTGAACATAAGATTAAAGTTCTAGATACGATTTGGCATGATGGGGTCATTTGGCATCAAGTATCACAACTTCTACCAATTGGAAGTAGAATACATGGAGAAATTGATTTTAATAGACGTTATGATTTGATGCAACAACATAGTGGCGAACATATAATTTCTGGTATAGTCAATCGTAAATATGGTTATAAAAATGTTGGATTTCATATTAATGAAGAAGAAACAACATTTGATTTTGATGGAGATTTATCTTGGGAAGAAATCGAAAATTTGGAAATAGAAGCAAATCAAGCTGTACTGGAAAATATTCCTATCGAGATTTATTATTTAAATAAAGAAGAGCAAAAGAAATGGAATTTTCGCAGTAAAATTGCATTGGACGATCAGGTACGGGTAGTGTATATACCTAATTATGATTCTTGTGCTTGTGCTGGAACGCATGTTCATTCCACAGCAGAAATTGGCTTAATCAAAATAATAAATCGTGAAAGCTATAAAGGTGGTGTTCGCTTAACAGTACTTTGTGGAGGTAGAAGTTTAAAATATTATCAAAAACTTCAAACGGTTTTACGTGATTCAACTTCTCTTTTATCTGCAAATCTTGATACTTTATTAATGTCAATTGAAAGGAAAGATGAAGAGATTAACAATTTAAAAGAAGAAATACATCAAAAGAATAATGCAATGATAGATCTTATTATAGAAAATCAAATTTTAAATTCTGATAATAAGAATATTATTTTGGAAAATAATATTTTTAACAAAAAAGAACTTAATTATGTAGCATCACAAATGGCCAAAAAAATTGATGGGTTTGTTGCATTATTAACCAAACAAGGAGAAAAGAAATACTCTCTATATTTATATTCAGAACATCATCAATTAAAAGACAATATATCTTTACTAGAAAAAAATTTAAATTTTAAAGGTGGAGGAAACAAAAATTTATTGCAGGGGCGAGTTTGTGGAAAATTTAAAGATATAAAAACAATTTTATCTGAAATAATCTAAACGAAAAGATCTGAAATAAAAAAGATTATTTTGAAGATATTTATTATTTATTAATGGAAATTACTTAAAATCGCCTAAAATATAAAAATATATAACCTTGTATTAAGCATAATGCATAAAACATAACAAAAAAATTATGCAGAATGGAAAAAAAGACTTGTAAAAGTAAAATGTTATTGACCAAAAACAGATCACTGTCTATACTCTAATCAAGCTTCAGGGAATTCTAAAAAATACCTTGATCAAGATTCATCACCAAATGGATCGGAAGGCAGCATCTTGAAAACGGAACATATATCCAACATAAGAAATTGTGTATATAAAAGGGGAAAGTTTAATTTAATTAATATTTAATATGGCAATCCGACATGTTAAGATATTTATTCAGAAAATTCTAATTCTGTTCGTACCCTCTAGATAATAAATAAATCGTAAATGATTAGTTATATAACAAGTGATTGCTTATTGATTGGATACGACTTAACATTTAAAAGTAATATATCGAAATGGACCGTTGGAAAAAAGTGTAACTGACAAGGCTGCAAGTCGAAAATTGAATAAAACATAGGGTTCAACAGATCACTAGAATATGCGAGAGCAGGTCAAAGTGCTGTTGGTAAAACTAATAACCAAAGCTAGTAAAAATGCTGAAGGTAAAATTAAAGCCAATGATGTTAAATATTTGATGATTGATAAAAAAATTCCGTTAATGATGAGAGAAGATCATATAATGATGAGAGAAGATCATAAAATAGGTTCGCTGAAGCTTTTTAATTGCTCAAGTTTGAGCAATTTTTTTTGTGAATTTTCATTAAATACATGCCATTTATTATGATTTTAAATTTTTGCGATATATCTGAAATTTCGATAATTTTCTTTATAATCCATGCCATAACCGACTACTCTAGTATAATCAATTTCAAATCCTGTATAAGCCAATGGTAAATTTATCATCAATTGATCAGGATTAGCTAGCAGAGCAGCCAATTTTAAACTAGCTGGTTCGTATTTTTCTATATGCTCAATCATATAATGTGTAGTCAAACCAGAACGAATGATTTCTTCGACCACAATAACATCATGATCTTTGATATCAATATCAATGTCTTTTGTAATTTGTATGCTATGGCTTTGTGAGCTAAATTTATTAATAGCTATAAAATCAAAATTTAAGGGTAAATCAATTGCCCTAGTTAAATCTGCTAAAAAATAAGTGGATCCTTTGAGCATGGCGATTATGCTGAGAGGATGTTTTGATTCTTTATATTCCTGAGTAATTTGTTGACCTAATTCGATAATTCGATTTTTAATTTGTGCCTCAGTAAATATTATTTCATGATCTGATTGCATAGACTCCTCATTCTAATATTTTAAAACAAACAGAAAATAAATTATTAATTTTCATCAAATCGCTGTATTAATGAAAGAAAATCTCTTTTGTAAATGATTTTAACATTAATATCAGGATACAATTCTTTTAATTTTTGTAGCTTTTTCTTTTTTGCTGTAACATAGCGCTGATTCATTGTTGTTAATTCTAAATAAATATCAAATTTAGGTAAATAAAAATCTGGGCTAAATGCCATGGTAACATGATTATCAGTATCCCATTCAACAGGAAAAAATTTTGGCTCATAACGCCATTCAATATGATACAAGTTTAATAAACGAGCAAATTCTAATTCAGATTCATTTTTAAATTCAGGTAAATCTGAATCATCTGTTAAAGAGGCTAATTCATCTCCTTGCTGATCAATATGTTTTTGAATTTGATAATCATCAATTAATGAATCTACAATATTTAAGCAATGATCTAAACTCATTTTTTCTGTATTTAAGACAACATGATAATATAAATGATTCTCCAAATTAGCATTAAATAAAGTTAATCCTAATTTACGATATTGACGATCAATTCGATTCATTAAATCTTCTGCAGATAGGTTTGCAATAGTAGAAGTTGAATAAAACTTTTCTAAAAAGATAAGCTCCCTTAATGAAATAGTAGTGCTATGAAATTCTTTATTATCTTTTTGATAATCTAAATAAACACGGTATAAAGCTTGCGCTTCTTTGATTCTTTTAAGGCGAATCTCTTTTGGAGCAACCGTGCGTAAATGAATAGCATCTGGATGATTTTGTAAAAAGAGTTGACTGGTTCCACCTAAAAAAATAGCTTTGTTTTTTTCAGACCATTCCGAAAGTGAACCTTCTAAATAGGCTTTGAAATTAATTTGTTCATTTTTATTAATGGGTTCAAAAAAGAACTTGCTGCTTCTTTCAAGCATTTGCTTTTCATGTTCATTGGCTATTGGTTTAAGAAATATGTCAATCATTGAGTCAAAATCGATTAAACGATAACCAATTCGATTAGCCAAACGTTCAGCAAGCTCGTCACCACGACTACCAGCTTCTCTCGATATAGTTATAACAGGCATAATACCTCTTTTCAAAATGATTAGAAATATAATTTATTATAGCATTTTTGACAATGATTTGTAAAAATTAAAGTGAATATTACTCAAAAGAAAAAAACTTTTTTAGCTTTTTTCTATAATACTTTATTTCAGTTCGAAAGCCTTTTTGTATTGTTTTAAAATTAAATTTTATAGGAAAAAATTGAATTCTATTTTGTGTATAGGCATTAATTAACATAGCAATTTCTTCTGATTGTACTTCTTTATTGTAATGCATCATATAATTTTCTGTTTCTGGTGCTGCATAATAAAAGCGATACCATGCATCATAAGCATCATCTAAACCAAATAAATGACCGAACTCATGAGCCGCTAAAGATTTTAGCGTATGCGAATTAGCAGATTGATTGATTACCGCATACCCAGGAAAATTCCTTGACCAATTAAAGCCAAAAGTTACTATTTTAAAATATTTAAAAAATCCCCAAAAACGTCGAAAAAAGCCACTGGCAACATGTGAGGGCATAATTTTTAATTTTTTGACATATATGGGAATAGGTCGCTTATGTTTAGAAAAAAGTCGTTTAATATATAATAAACGTGGTGAAAAATTTACAGATAATGGGTCTATTTGAAAATTAATAGAAAAATTAATTTGATCCATGTTTGCTAAATTCTCATTTTCATTCGGGCAATATTTTTGAAAAAAATTATTACAAGCTTGTCTTAAAGTTGAATTCAAATAATATGAACCAGACCAATGGGTGATCACGCCGGATTGAATTTCTTTTTGATAACTGTTACCATTTGGCATTTTTTCATAAGCAAGTTTATTGAATGTGGTTACGACAGTTAACTCGAAACCTATATTTGAATCATAAAATAAATGTAATGGTCTTTGACTCATGTCTTATTAGTTAAATCTTGTTCTTGTGAATACACAATACTATCTTTATTTTGTTGATGATTTAGATTTGTAGAATTTATATTTGTATTGATTAATTGTTTTTTTATTTGAATGATTTTAAATTTAATAGATATTCTTTTATACCAAGGCATAAGAGAATTATCCTGAGGATAAAAGATATGCCCATAATTAGTATCGATAAAAATAGGATATAGATATCCTGTACTTGCTGCGGATAGATAATTTACAATACCTGTGCCAGCAGATAAAATTTCTTCTTCATTATTCATATCAGTGATAAAAATTATGATATTTTGACTAATTGGTTTATTTATTGTTTTTTGTTTGATGAAACTTTCAGTTTCAGTTAAAAGATGGTCAACAATTAAAATATTTAATAATGATTTATAAATGAAAAAAATACGATGCTTTTTTTTCTTAAGTCGAAAATTATAGAAAGGGACATCTTTTTCATAAATCGAAGTTGCTTCATTATGAGAAATTTGAATATATTTATTGGCTTGAAAATACTGCTCTAAACGTAATGAAATATTTTCTTTATTATAAAATTTTTGTTTTTTAGAGCTACTCAATTGTTTTAAAGATTTAAACCAATAGTATTTTCTTTTTTTATTTAAAGTAGAGAGATTTTTACTGTCTGCAGCATTATACACATGCAATAAATTCGAGTTAATAAAGGAAGAAATGGTGTTCAGAAATAAAATAAAATAAAGAATAAGGCAAACAATAAAAATTGATTTAACCCATTTCATATTGACATATTCATTCAAACTATTGAGATGTGTTCCAACCCAATATAAAGCAAAACCTATTAATAAAAGAATTACGATTTGCCCGAAAATTTTTTTGATTTTCCAATATAATTTTTTAATAGTTTCCTTCATTTATTTATTTTATCACGTAAAAAATAATAATTGAACTGTGAAAATTAAAATTAAGCTTAAATAAAATTATTTAGAATTATAATCGTCATTTTTATCGGCAATATCAAGTAAGGTAGTATCTAAAAAATTGTTTTTATAATAGTCTGAAAAATCACTACTACCAAGTAATTCATCATAATTAACATTAAATATATTACAAAGTTGTTTTAAAGTATTATATTTAGGCAAGCGTTTACCACGTTCATAATGTGAAATTAATGAACGCGATATATTCAAAATTGCAGCTAATTGTCCCTGAGTTAAACCGGCTTTTATTCTAAGAGTCTTTAGATTTTCTTGAAATGTGGACATTAATCTTCCTCGTATAAATTAAATAAAATAATGTTACAATTTG
>DIRM01000018.1:12743-38007 GCA_002427545.1 Mageeibacillus sp. UBA5436
TACAATTTGTAACATTATTAAAGATTTATTATTTTTTTGATCAAATAATATAATAAGAGGGAATAAGGATGCGAGACTGGTTACGCGAAAAAAGATTAACTTTAAATCTTACTCAAGAACAAGTAGCAAAGAAACTAAATGTTTCAAGAGCGCATTACACACAGATTGAGTTGGGACAGAGAAATCCTTCACCTAAATTAGCCCAATCAATTGGACAATTACTTGATGTGCCCTGGACTCGGTTCTTTAATAAAGATGCCAATTAAAATTCTGACAAACATTCCAATTTAAAATTTTATTCAAATTTCTTTTTTATTGAAATGTCTTTTTAGAATAGTATTTTTGTCTTCAAACTTCACAATTGTTCAATATTATGACTTATGAATTAAATTAAATTCGGTATAATATAAAAAGAAAGTCAAAGAAAGTTAAAGTCTAAAGGAGGGTATATGTCAAATCTAAGTGATACTATCGAGTATCTCCTAAAACAGATGCTTGATGCAAATGAAGGAATTATTGAATTTACGCGCAATGATTTGGCAGAGGAATTGAATTGCGTTCCATCTCAGATTACTTATGTTTTACAGACTCGTTTTACAAATAATCTTGGTTATATCAAGGAAAGTAGAAGAGGTGGTGGTGGTTCTATAACGATTAGAAGAATTGCATTTGAATCTCCGCAAACTCATTTAGCTCATCAAATTAGGAATATGAGAGAAAGTATTAGTCAATCTGAGGCTAATATGATTCTTGAAAATTTAGAGAGCCAAAATTCAATCAATCAAGATGAAATGCATTTGATGCAATCAGCAATCTCTGATCAAGCTTTAGAAAAAGTAAATAAAAATTTAATAGATGAGGTACGTTCATCTATTTTAACTAATATGCTTTTGATAATTTATCAATTACATGCCAAAGGAGGCGAGTCATAATGCTATGTGAAAAATGTCATAAAAATGAAGCCAATGTCTCCGTTAAAACGGTTGTTGCAGGTTTTACAGAAACGCATTATTTGTGTACCGAATGTTCTCAAAAAGGTGGATTTTTTACACCAGATTTAGAAAATTTTATAATAGATTCGAAGGGAAATATATTAGGACAAAATATTTTTTCCCTATCTTTTGATTTAGATCAATTGGTGAATAAAAGAAAGATTAGGCAAAATTTTAATAATTTCACTTGCCCTGAATGTGGCCAAAATTTACAAGATTTTAAAGAAACTGGTTTGTTTGGATGCCCACATTGTTATTCTAAATTTCGCAAAATGATTGAACCTTTATTAGATGAAATTCATAGTAGCCATCAACATTTAACCAATGATAATATTCCTCAATCAAAGTCATTAACTTTAGAAATTGTTAATGATAAAGACAGGAATTCAGATAATAATAAAATTGAATTAGATAGATTAACTGGAAATCCAGAAATAATCACATTGAAAAAATCTTTGAAAACTGCAATTGAAGCTGAAGATTATGAACAAGCTGCAGTGATTAGAGATCAAATAAAAAAAATACAATTGGATTTTGAAAATAAAGAAAAAGAAACAGAGGGAGAAGGAGAATGAGCTGGTATTCACAACATGGACCTGATCAAGATATTGTTATCAGTACAAGAGTGAGATTAGCTAGAAATATTGTTGGTTTTCCATTTCCACATTTGTTAAATGAAGAACAAAGTGAAAAATTAATCAATATGATTAATGATAGCGTGAATACAATTGATCCTAACTCTTTTCATTTGATTCGCTTTAATAATATTAGTGAAATTGATAAATTAGCTTTTACAGAAAGACATATTATCAGTCCACAATTATTAAAAAATTGCTCAGAAAAGGCTTTGATAATCAATTCTGACGAGGATTTAAGTATCGTTATTTCAGATGAAGATCATATGCGCATTCAAGGTATTTGTGCTGGTTTTGAACCAGATAAATGTTTTGATAAAACAAAAAAATTAGCTGTAGCATTGGAGGGTATTCTGAATATTGCATATGATCAAGAATTTGGTTATTTAACGGCTTGTCCTACAAATGTAGGAACAGGTTTAAGAATTTCAGCTTTATTACACGTTCCAGGTTTGTATCGTTTAGATCAATTGAAATATTTAATTGATTCTATTCGAAGATCTGGTTATACGGTTCGAGGTTATTTTGGTGAAGGTAGTTCGGAAAAAGGCCAAATGATTCAAATTTCAAATCAAATAACTTTGGGTCAAAGCGATACAACTTTAATTGAAAAATTTAAAAGCATGCTTCAGATGTTTATTGAAAAAGAAAGAAAAGCAAGAAAAATTTGGTATCAAGAAAGAACGATTCAATTAGAAGATAAAATATATCGCTCAGAAGCAATTTTAAAAAATGCTCTATTAATTAGTTATGATGAAACTTTTGAGCATCTAAGTAATTTGCGTTTAGGTAAATCCTTAGAATTGGAAGATTTTCCAGATTATCCAGAAATATTGACTTTGTCATATTTGGTGGGTGTTGGTTCTATACAAAAATTAGAAGGTGAAAAACTCAATGGTGCTCAAAGAGATGAGGTTAGAGCTAAATTAATTAAAAATACATTAATAAATAAAAATAAATAGGTTTTCATATAGGAGGATAAAAAAAATGATGATTAAATTATCGGAACGTTCTGGTAAAGTTTTAGAATCAGCCTATCAAACAGCATTGGCTTATCAAATAGATTATATCGGAACAGAACATATACTAAAAGGAATTATTGATGAGGAAGGAACAGCTGCAAAAATTCTAAATCAATATAACTTAAATTCAGCAACAATAGTTGAAGTACTTAATCAATTTAATGGAAAAGAAATAGGTAATATCAATCATTATTCAGATTTTGATGCAAATGTTGCCTATCAAATGATGACACCAAGGACAAAACAAGTTTTGAATTTAGCAGCACGCGAATCTGATATACGTAATTCAAATGTAATAGAACCAGAACATCTCGTACTTGGAATCTTACGCGAGGGAGATTCAGTAGCGGTTCGAATTTTGAGAAGTGCCAATATCAGTATACAAAAATTATATGCAGAAATAGTGCGAGTTTTAAGTAATGATAGTTTTAATAATATAAAAGATTTCAATCAAAATACAGGAGAAGAAAATTTGTATAGTAAAGGCTTAAAAGGAGAAAAAAATAAACAAAATAAAAAAACAAATACACCTACTTTAGATCAATTTGGTGTTGATTTAACAGATTTAGCCGCAAATAATTCATTTGATCCTATTATTGGACGCGAAGAAGAAATAAATCGTACCATGCAAATTATTTGTCGTAGAACAAAAAATAATCCAGTTCTAATAGGTGAACCAGGAGTTGGTAAAACTGCTATTGCTGAAGGATTAGCTCAAAAAATTGTGCAAAATGATGTACCAGACCTATTAAAGAATAAAAGATTATTTTCTTTGGATTTATCAGGTATGGTTGCGGGTGCAAAGTATCGTGGTGAATTTGAAGAAAGATTAAAAAATGGAATTGACGAGGCTTCAAAGGCTGGTGACGTAATTCTTTTTATCGATGAATTACATACGATAATTGGGGCTGGAGCTTCTGAAGGTGCTATGGATGCCTCTAATATTTTAAAACCAATGCTGGCTAGAGGCGATTTACAGGTTATTGGTGCCACTACCATTGATGAATATAGAAAAAACATCGAAAAGGATGCAGCTTTGGCTAGGAGATTTCAACCAGTGATGGTTGATGAACCAACAGAAGATGAATCCGTACAAATTTTAAATGGTTTAAGAGAAAAGTATGAAAACCATCATAAAGTTAAAATTACAGATGAAGCGATAGAAGAAGCAGTATATTTATCAAGTCGTTATATAACGGATCGTTTTTTACCAGATAAAGCAATTGATTTGATTGATGAGGCATCTTCTAAAAAAAGAATGAGTTTATCTGCTTCAAATAGTGAAGATTCTGAAAAAACCAAAGAATTGCAAGAGGTTATAAAGAAAAAAGAAATTGCAGTCAAAGATGAAAAATTTGAGGAAGCTGCCAAATTATTGGAAGAAGAAAATACTTTAAAAGAAGAGATTAATAAAATTAAAAATGAAGATGATAATTTAGCAAAACCAGAAATTGGGGCAAATGAGATTGCAGACATTGTTGCTTCATGGACAGGAATTCCTGTAACTAAACTAACAGAAGACGATCAAGAAAAAATGAAGAATCTTGAGAGTGAGCTTAAAAAACGTGTTATTGGTCAAGATGAAGCTGTAACAGCTGTTTCTAAAGCTATTAGAAGAGGCAGACTAGGTTTAAAAGATCCTAATCGACCAACTGGTTCCTTCCTTTTCTTAGGCACAACAGGTATTGGTAAAACGGAATTGGCAAGAGCTTTGGCTGAGACAATGTTCGGTGATGAAAATGCGATGGTTCGCCTTGATATGTCTGAATATATGGAAAAATTCGATGTTTCAAAAATGATTGGTTCTCCTCCAGGCTATGTTGGTTATGAAGAGGGTGGCCATTTAACAGAGCAAGTCAGAAGACGTCCTTATTCGGTTGTGCTTTTTGATGAAATAGAAAAAGCTCATCCTGATGTATTCAATGTCCTTCTACAAGTTTTAGAAGATGGTCGTTTAACGGATGCTCAAGGACGCCGTGTTGATTTTAGAAATACCATTATTATTATGACATCAAATATAGGTGCAAGATTATTAACGACTTCAGCTGGTAATCGCATTGGTTTCGCTTCTGATAATGAAGACGATAAAGAAGCAAATAATGAAGCTCATTTATATGGAGGCAGAAGTTATGAGGAAGCAAAGCAGATGATTATGGATGAAGTGAAAAAATCTTTTAATCCTGAATTCCTTAATCGTATTGATGAAACGATCTTTTTCAAAATGCTTTCACAAGATGCATTATTTAGTATTGTCGATATTATGTTGAAAAATCTTGAAAAAAGAATTGCTGATATTGGCATTCAAATAGAAGTAACAGATAAGGCGAGAAAATGGCTGGTTGAAGAAGGTTATGATGCTCAATATGGAGCAAGACCATTACGTCGTTTAATTCAATCTGCTGTAGAAGATACATTCTCAGAAGCCATGCTTGATGATGTCATTAAAGCAGGTGATATCGCTTTGGTCGATATCAAAGATAATAAAATTATTGTACAGAAAAAATAATGTAAAAATATATTAAATAAAAATATTTTTAATAAGAACACCTTGTTATTGTTTGTATTTAAAATTAGATAGTCTAATAAATAAGCAAGAAACAAGGTGTTTTACATTTCAAATTAAATAAAATTTAAAAAATAAAATTTGCTATTATAATTACCCATCCCGTTAAATTTGTTTTCAGTTCATTTTTAATGCATATATTACTTTGTAATTATGGTAAAATTTAAATATATTTATAAAAATGAAGTTGGAAATTTACCTTAACACAAGGAGTCTAAGAAAGGAGATGTTCAAATGAAATTCTTACATTCAAAATCAAAACATCATCTTATTTTTACCTTGTTAATTATTCTATTGATAATTACCACTGGTTGTGGATCATCGGGGAGCAATAAATATGCTGTCGAAGATAATCGGATTACAACAGAAGAAGGCTATGATAGTTATTACGATGGTGGTTATTACGATAGTGATGATTATGATTATGATAAGCCTAAAGCTGAAATAGCAGAATTAACCAAAGAACAGACAAACAGAAAATTAATCAAAACTGGCGATCTTGAGATACATTCAAAAGATGTTAAAAAGAGCTATCAGTTCATAATCGATAATGTAAAAAAATATCAGGGCTATGAAACAAATATTTATCAAAGTGAAAGTGAAAAATATTTATCGATAACAACGACTTTAGCAATTCCTTCAGAGCGTATTGATGAATTCGTTGATTTAATTTCTGAATCTGAAAATGTGAAATACATCAGTATTAATACGGATGATATAACAGATTCTTATTTTGACACTGAAACGCGTTTGAAAAATCTTGAAAAATCATTGGATAAATACTATGAATTTTTTGAAAAAGCAGACAATACGGAAGATATGCTTGCCATTCAAGAAAAAATTGATAGCACAACTACTGATATCGAATTATTGAAAGGTAGATTAAACTTATGGGATAATCAAGTCAATTATTCAACATTGACAATTTCAATTTATCAAGAAGAAGATTTGATTAATATTGATAGAAAAGTTGATTTTTCAGCTATGACTTGGGATGAGGTTACTTATTATTTACGCATAAGCTGGATGAAAATGCTAAATAGAATTGTTGCTGTTTTACAATGGTTATTTATAATTTTACTTGTTATAGCACCAATTGTGATTCCAATTTTGATTATTGTTTTTGTTATCATACATTCATATAAGAAAAAGAGAGCAAAGCAAAATATAAAATATGAAGATCAATTTAAACAACAATCGAAAGATCAGATAAATCAACAAAATAATGATGATAAACAATAAATAGATTTCGAAAAATAATTTTTAGAATTTTCTAATATTAGATGGAGGATATAGTGAGTTCGTATTCATTTAAAAGATTGCCTTGCATTACCATAAATAAGGCAAAACTTAAATATAATTTACAAACTTTAAATGAAATTCTGGAAGCCAAAGGAATGAATGCTCATTTTTCAACCCAAGCAATTGCTGCTTATGAGCCTATTATAAAAATTATGCATGAAGCGGGGATCCAAAATTTTGCGGATTCCAACCTAGATAATTTAATAAAAGTAAAACCATATGCCAAAAGCACATTGTTGAATCGCATTCCAATGATATCTGAAGCAAGAAAAGTTGTTCAAACAGTAGATATTTCATTGAATTCAGAACTGAAGGTCATTTTTGCTTTATCGGATGCAGCTGTGGTGGAAAATAAAAAACATGGGGTCATTTTGTCTGTTGAATTAGGAGATTTAGCCGAAGGTATTTTACCAGAAGATTTAATAGATACTATCCATCAAATATTGAATTTGAGAGGAATAGACTTTAAAGGTATACGCTTTAATTTAAATACATTCGCAGGTGTTAAAACAACTCTTGATAAATTACAATTATTTGCAGACCTTGCTAAACAAATTGAGCAGCGCTTTGATTTAAGCTGTGAATTTGTTTCAGGTGGTAATTCCGGTGCGATTAATCTTTTTGATAATGAAGAGTTCCCAGCTGAAATAAATCATTTGATTTTAAGTCAAGCATGGTTACTTGGTTTTGATACTTCAAATCAATTCCGTATAGCTGATTTGCATCAGGATATTTTTAGTCTATATGCGGAAATTATAGAAAATAAGCGAAAAGAGTCTTTCCCGCAAGGAGAGATTGGTTATAATTATCAATTGGAAAATAGAGAATTTGAAGATATAGGTAATATTCGACGTATTATCTTGGCATTAGGCGCTCAAGATGTTGACTTGAATTTGATTAAACCTAAAGAGAAAGGAATTGATTTTATCGGTTCTACTCTTGATTATTCAATCTACAATATTTCTGAATATAATCGTGAAGTAAATGTAGGTGATTTAATTGAATTTATTCCTAATTATGTTTCTTTAAATCGCTTGTTCAATGCTAAAAGAATTACGAAGGTTATTATGTAATGAAAGCTAATAGTCTGAATTTAAAAAAACATCGCACTTGGTGCGAATTGTCGGAATCTGCCTTAAAGAATAATATTTCTGAAGTTTTACAATTTATACCAAATAATTTAAGAAAAATGGCAATCGTTAAAGCTGACGGGTATGGACATGATGCAGTTTGGATTTCAAAAATTGCATTAGAAAATGGTTTTAGCGATTTGGCTGTGGCATGCTTGGAAGAGGGTATTGCATTAAGAAAAGCTAATATAAATGTCCCAATTTTAATTTTGAGTCCTTTTCAGCCAGAAACTGCTGAATATTTAATACAATATGATCTTTCTCAAACCATTAGTTCTGAATATGAAGCTAATACACTATTATCTGAATTAGAGATATTAGAAAAAAATGAATTTTTTGATGATCATTCTAATCGAGTTAAAGTTCACTTTAAATTAAATACAGGTATGAATAGAATTGGTTTTTCGGTTTATGGAATGGATACGCAAAATAATTTAAAGCAGATAGCGAATTATACTGAAAATAATAAAATCGAACCCATTGGTATTTTTACTCATTTTGCTGCAGCAGATGAACCTGAGAAAGATTTTACGACATTGCAATTAAATCGTTTTGAAATGGCGATTAAAGAATTGGAAAATCTTGGAATTACATTTCCAATGAAGCATTGTGCTAATAGCGCGGCAACAATTATGTTTCCAGATAGTTTTTTTGATGCAGTCCGTGTTGGTATTTTTTTATATGGTTGTTGTCCAAATAATAAAATTAAAGAAAAAATGCATCTGGAACCTGTCATGAGCATGTTTTCACGCGTCTCTTCTATTCATGAGACGAATGAGGATACAACTGTAGGCTATGGTTTAACCTATTCTTGTCAAAGATATACTCGTATTGCTACTATTGAAGCTGGTTATGCAGATGGTATTAATCGTCATCTATCAAATAAAGGTTTTGTATTGATTCATGGACAAAAAGCACCGATTATAGGCAATATTTGTATGGATCGATTGATGCTTGATATTACAGATCTCAAAAATGTTCACATAGGTGATGAAGTACTAATTTTTGGAAAAGACAAAGCTAATTATTATTTAGACTTAGATGAGATGGCAAAGTTAGCTGGAACTATTTCTTATGAAATTTTATGTGGAATTACAGATCGTGTTCCAAAAATTTATTTTTAATGTGGACATTGTTTAATCTATATAATCATGGAAGTACTCTTAATTAAAGAAGAAAGGAATCATATGCAAAAAGAAAATAATATATTAGAAGATTTATATGAATTGTCAGAAGATAGAAGAAAAAATAGGGTTGTTGCTTCTTATACTAATTATTTACAAGATAGAGGGCCTGACTATATTACAAGAAAAGTTGGCGAAGAATCACTTGAATTAATTTTAGCTTTAAAAGATAGAAATAGAGAAGATATTATTCATGAAGCAGCAGATGTTTTATATCATTTAACGGTTGCATTAGAAGATGCTAATATCAGATGGTCTGAAATTTCAGAAGAATTAAAAATTCGTCGTAAAAATGATGATGACAAATATAATGTCAAAGAACAACATAATTATTAATTTATTTTAAAATTTTAAAGTTCTTAAATTGTATTTTTCCCAATATTTATTATTAGTAATAATTAGCATTGTCTAATCTTTTTAGATTATCTTGTTTATTAAAAGTTGGTTTGATAGAATATAAATGTCTTTAAAAAAGGAGGGAAAGTTATGGCTCATGTAATTTCAGATGCTTGCATTATGTGTGCAGCATGTGTTGATGAATGTCCAGTATCATGCATTACAGAAGGCGATAGTCAATATGTTATCGACCCAGATGCTTGCATAGATTGTGGTGCTTGTGCAGCGGTTTGTCCCGTAGGCGCAATTTCAGCTGAATAATTTAAGAAAATTTTAAATTTAAAATAGAGGTTATTACTAAATCTATTAGTGATAACCTCTTTTTTTTGTACTGTTCTAAAAATTTGATCATACTAATTCTTGATATTAATTGTTATTATTTCATTTACATGATTATAATAAGATACTGGTTTATTAGTTGTAGAGATAGGAAAATCAAATGCCAAGAGGAAAACTGTATTTAATTCCAATGCCTATTGGAAATGATAAAGACATTACTTTGAGATCATTAGAACAATTAAAAATGGTCGATTATATTTTATCGGAAGATACAAGGGATGCTAAAATAATTTTAGCTAAGTATCAAATAAGTGCTCCTCTTATTAGTTATCATCTTTATAATGAAAAAGAAAAATTAAACCAAATTATTGAACTAATGGCAGATGGTAATAATTTAGCTTTGATAAGTGATGCTGGTATGCCATTAATTTCAGATCCTGGTTATCTTCTTGTCAAAAAATTAATTGAATTAAATTTTCAAATAATAGCTTTACCTGGTGCAAATGCGGGATTAACTGCTTTAATTGCTTCCGGTCTTAACACAGAAAAATTTATATTTTTTGGCTTTATTGCTTCTAAAGGTAATGAACGACACAATCAAATAAAGGAATTACAAGATTTACCTTATACTTTTATCCTTTATGAAGCACCGCATCGATTATTAAAAACATTGAATGAATTAATGCTAAATAATATGGGTAATAGAAAAATTGCCATAGGTAGAGAATTAACCAAAAAATATGAAAATTATTTATATACAGATATTATAAATGCTTATCAACATTTTCAAGAAGAAAGTCCTAGAGGAGAATTTGTCTTGATCATCGAGGGAAGCATAGATTATCTTAAAAGAAATCCAAATTTAAAAGAAGAGCAAAGAACTGAAGAATTATATCAGCTAAAAGAAGATATAACAGAACTTTTAACAGGTGGCATGAAAGTAAAAGCAATCAGTAATTTTTTAGCGAAAAAGACTAAATTCAATAAAAATGAAATATATCAATTGACAATTGATCTTAATGATGGGAGTAGAGAAGCTTAAATGAAGGGTAGAGTAACGAATTTAACTGAAGGAAGCATTTGGAAACAAGTCTTATTATTTTCTCTTCCTTTATTGATGAGTAATATCTTACAACAATTATATAGCGCTGTAGATTTGATAATCATTGGTTATTTCTATGGCGGTATTGAAATGTCTTCAATTGGCGCAACAGGTTCTATCGTAAATATGATTATTAGCTTGTTCGTTGGCTTGTCTACAGGTTGTGCAGTTGTTGTTTCTCAGTATTATGGAGCAGACGATTATGAAAATTTACAAAATAGCATTCATACAGCCTATGCGATTTCTATTATAGGTGGCTTGATTTTAACTGTTTTGGGAGTCTCTACTTCTCATTTCTTTTTAAAATTAATGGGTACTCCAAATGAAATCTTAAATCATTCTGTGAGCTATATGAAAATTTCATTTGTTGGTAGTGTTCCGCTCATTATTTATAATATGGGTTCAGGTATATTGCGCTCAGTAGGTGATTCTCGTAGACCGTTTTATTTTTTGATTATTTCAACTTTAACCAATTTAGTTTTAGATATACTTTTTGCTTGGATATTTGATTGGGGTGTTGCTGGTGCTGCTTGGGCAACTATTATTTCACAAACAATGTCTGCTATTTTGGTGAGCGTAAGTTTGATGAAAGCACATACTATTTATCATCTGAACTTGAAAAAAATAAAATTACATGCGAAAGCTTTTAAACAAATCATTGAAATTGGAGTTCCTGCAGGAATTCAAAGTATGCTCATTAATTTTTCAAATGTCTTAATTCAGAGCAAAGTCAATACCTTTGGATCGATAGCCGTTGGCGGTGTTGCTGCAGCAACAAAATTAGATAATATCGTGGCTTCAGTCTTTAATTCTTTTTCATTATCGGCAACAACTTTTTCTGGACAAAATTTAGGTGCTCGATTAAAAGCTAGACTCAAAAGAGGTGCTAAAGAAATTTCTTTATTAACGTTTATCTCAACCTTGGGTATCGGCATGTTAATATTTTTCTTGCGTTATCCTTTAGTCTCATTATTCACTCAAGATCAAGAAATTATTCAAGTTGGAGCTAGAATGGTTTCTTTTTTAACCCCTTTTTATTGGATTCTTGGTTTAGTTAATACCTTAGGAGGATATATACGAGGTACAGGTGAATCCTTTAAACCGATGCTGATATCAATGTTTGGTATGTGCCTTTTCCGTTTAGTTTATTTATATGTTGCTTTAGATATAAAAAATGAATTAGATATTCTATTTTTATGTTATCCTATTTCTTGGACAGTTACTTTTGTTGTCATGTTTATTTATTTTAATAAAGGGGCTTGGAGAAAACAAATTTCTTCATTATGAATCTTTTCTAACAAATTTATTTCGATAATTAATTCTGATTTTTAAAAATACTATATTTCGTTAAAAATTAGAATGAAATTTTCAGAAAAAATAATAAAGGAGATATTATGCGTAAAACCAAAATTATTTGCACAATAGGACCAGCCACCTCAGATGAGAAAACATTGAGATCGATGATTCTCTCTGGCATGAATGTCGCTCGATTAAATTTTTCACACGGTTCACATGAAGAACACTTAAAAATCATTAATCTAATTAAAAAAATAAGAAAAGATTTAGATATTCCGGTTGGTATTTTGTTAGATACAAAAGGACCTGAAATTCGTACAAAACTATTCGAAAATAATCAAGATGAATTGATTACAGGCAATGAAGTTCGTATTGTTCATGATGATATATTAGGAAATTCAGAAAGATTTAGTGTAACTTATAAAAATATAGCAAAAGATTTGCATATCGGTTCCACGATATTAATCGATGACGGTTTAATTTCTTTAAAGGTTAAGGAAATTGATAAACTTGATTTAATATGTACAGTAACACATGGTGGTATGATATCGAATAATAAAAGTATTAATTTACCAGGTGTTTGTCTGAATTTACCTTCTTTAACGGCGCAAGATGAGGATGATATTAAATTTGCAATAAAAAATCAAATTGATTTTATCGCGGCTTCTTTTGTTCGTAGGCCATCAGATGTCCTTGCAATCCGTCGAATTTTAAAAGCAGAAAACTGTGAAACTATTGATATTATTGCGAAAATTGAAAATGAAGAAGGCGTCAATAATTTTGAAAACATTTTACAGGTTTCAGATGGAGTTATGGTTGCACGCGGTGATTTAGGAGTTGAAATCCCAGAATATGAAGTACCAACTATTCAAAAGCAATTAATTCGTCATGCTTTTCAAAGAGGGAAAATCAGTATTACAGCCACTGAAATGCTTGATTCTATGATTCGTAATCCTAGACCGACGAGAGCAGAGGTTAGCGATGTTGCAAATGCTGTTATTGATGGAACTTCTGCAATTATGCTTTCTGGTGAAACGGCTATGGGTAAATATCCTCTAGAGGCATTAAAAACAATGGCAAATATAGCCTTACATACTGAGAAAAAATTTGATTATTGGACTGCTTTTAAAAATATGGATTATGATGTTTCTAATAATGTGGCAGATGCAGTTAGCCATGCTTGTTGTTCGGCAGCTTTAGAATTAAATGCCAAAGCTATTGTGGCTATTACTCATTCTGGTCGAACAGCCCGTTTAGTTTCACGCTTTAGACCCAGTTGCCCTATTGTAGCTTTAACCGTTACAGATTCTGCTTGTCATCGCTTAGCTCTTTCATGGGGAGTCATACCATATAAAATTGATATCCTAAATGATACGGATCAATTGTTTGAAATTTCTGAAGAATTGTGTCGAAGTGAAGGTCATGCAGAAGATGGAGATACTTTGGTTATTTCTTGCGGGACACCTTTAGGAATCAGTGGAACAACAAATACTATGAAAATTACGACGGTAGGTAAATCTATCACAAAAGGAATTATAATAGATACAGGGCTTGTTGCTGAGCGTATTTCGGGAGATGTTTTTAATTACAATGAACTATTACAAAATCAAGACGACTCAACCTTAACGGGCATCAATTTTAATAAATTTCAAAAAGGTAATATTTTTGTGTCGCAAACAACAGATCAAAGTATGCTGGATTATATCCGTAATGCTAAAGCCGTCATTGTAGAAGATCAAGATCCAGAAAGTCATACTGTTACAGTATGTGAAGCTTTACAAATTCCACTTATTTATTCAGCCAAAAATGCCACGAAATTGATTAGAAATGGTCAAAATATTGTTATGGATATGAAAACGGGAATTATTAGTTGATTTTATATATACTATTTTTATTAATTTAAATATAATAATCAAATCCAAAAGCAATTAATCTTTTGTAAATTGATAAGAGGCAAATAAAATATAATTGAGAAAATTAGAAAGAAGGCGAACATGAAAATTTATATTGGTTCTGACCATGGCGGAGTAGAATTAAAAAAAGATATTATTCAATATTTACAAGATGAAAATATTGAAGTAGAAAATTTAGGTGTTGATACTACTGATAGTATTGATTATCCTGATAAAGCAGTTGAAGTCAGCTATGCCGTCTTAAATTCTGATGATAAAGATGCACGTGGTATTCTTATATGTGGTACTGGTATAGGTATGTCAATTTCTGCCAATAAAATAGAAGGTATTAGGGCTGCCTTAGTCACAGATTGTTATTCTGCAAGGATGGCTAAAGAGCATAATAATGCAAATGTGATTACATTAGGAGCCAGAACCTTAGGTAATGAATTAGCAAAAGAAATTGTAAAAAATTATCTATCAGTTGAATTTTTAGGTGGTCGTCATGCTAATCGAGTTGATAAAATTGATCACATTATGACAGATAGTAATGCAGACTAATTAATGAAAATAGAAAAGAAAATGAATGGCTCAAAATAAAAATAATAATAATAATCAGGTTTTACCAGTGATTCCTTTAAGAGGAGTTGTCGCTTATCCTAAATTAAATTTGGCATTTGATGCAGGAAGAGAGGAAACATTAGTAGCTATTGACCGTGCCTTAAAAGGAGATCGCAAAGTTTTCTTAGTTGCCCAAAAAGACTTGGTGACTGAAAATCCAAAAGCAAAAGATCTTTATCGTGTAGGTACGGTTGCAGAAATAGTACAGGTTTTGGAAGTACGTGATGATTTATTTAAAGTATTGACTGAAGGCCTTTATCGAGCAGAAGTAAAGCGTTATCAAAGAAGAGATAATTCTTATTATACGGCAGAAATTGAACCTACTTTAAGAGATGACAATGAAAATAGAGAAGAAGATTTAGATAAACTATTTTTAGAGGCGTCTTTACGAAAGGTAGTAAATTTATTCGAACAATATGCTATTGAAACGGCAAGCATACCTCCAGATGTGGTCGCTTATGCTAAAAAAATTAATAATTCTGATCATTTAATTGATTTTGTCAGTGAAAATGTTGATTTCAATTTATCGATTAAACAGTATTTATTAGAAGAAAATAATCTCTTGAAGCGTTTAAATAGAGTTATTATTGCTATAAATGAAGAATTAAAACTGAATCAATATAGTCAAGAAATTGATGCAAAAGTGCAGCAGGCTATCGACAAAAATCAAAGAGATTATTTTTTAAGAGAGCAAATACGCATGATTGAAGATGAACTCGGAGATAGTGATTCAGATTTTCAAGAATTAGATACTTTACGCAAAAAATTGAAAACAAGTTCAATGCCTGATGAATATCGTCCAAAAGTGGAAAAAGAGATTTCTCGTGTATCCAGAATGCCAGCTAGTTTTCCAGAAGCGACTGTTCAATTAAATTGGTTGGAAATGATTGTTAATTTACCTTTTGGTAAAGTCGACAAAGAAACAATTGAAATAGATAATGCACGAAAAATCTTAGATCGTGATCATTATGGATTAAAAGATGTCAAGCAACGGATTATTGAGTATTTAGCTGTTCGAAAACTAAAAGTACAAGAAGGAGAAATGGCCATAAAAGGCCCCATCCTTTGTTTAGTAGGACCACCAGGGGTAGGCAAAACATCGATAGCAAAATCAATTGCTGAAGCAGTAGGAAGAAAATATATTAGAATGTCCTTAGGTGGTATTCGGGATGAATCCGAAATCCGTGGCCATCGTCGTACTTATGTAGGTGCTATGCCAGGACGTATTATGCAAGGAATCAGCCATGTTAATACAGATAATCCTTTATTTTTGTTAGATGAAGTTGATAAATTAGGCAATGATTTTAGAGGTGATCCATCTTCTGCTTTACTTGAAGTATTAGATCCAGAGCAAAATAATTCTTTTCGTGATCATTATGTTGAAATTCCTTATGATTTATCAAAAGTTTTATTTATAACAACAGCCAACTCAGCTGATATGATTCCTGAACCATTGTTAGATCGAATGGAATTGATTACATTATCTGGTTATACCGAAATCGATAAAATAGAAATTGCAAAAAGATTTCTATTACCTAAACAAATTAAAGAGAATGGTCTAAAAATAGAACAGGTCACAATACCGGATGCAACCATTCGTAAAATAATTAATTATTACACAGCAGAAGCTGGCGTTCGACAATTAGAGCGTGAATTAGCAACTGTTTGTCGCCGCATAGCTATAAAAATTATTGAAGACAAAATTGATCGTTTTTCTTTAGAAGAAGATCAACTTGAACAATTTTTAGGTAAATATAAATATTTTTACGATGAAATCGAAAAAGAAGATTTAGTGGGTGTGGCAAATGGCCTAGCATGGACTTATGCAGGCGGTGATACATTAGCTATTGAAGCTAACATTTTACCTGGTAATGGAAAATTAGAATTAACAGGGCATTTAGGCGATATTATGAAAGAAAGTGCTGTAGCTGCTTTAAGTTATTGCCGTTCTCGTTTTGATCTTTTACATATGGATAAGGATTATATGAGCAATCATGACATTCATATACATGTTCCTGCTGGTGCTGTACCAAAAGATGGACCATCTGCTGGTATTACGATTGTAACAGCCCTTGCATCGGCTATTAGTGGTAAAAAAATAAGACATGATTTAGCGATGACAGGTGAAATTTCTTTACGTGGTAGAGTTTTGCCGATTGGTGGCTTAAAAGAAAAAGCGGTCGCGGCAAATCGTAAACGAATTTCTGAAATTTTAATACCAAAAGAAAATATTAGAGACATTGATGATATCCCAGAATCTATCAGAAAAGCATTAAAAATAACACCTGTAGAAACAGCAGATGAAGTTTTAAATATAGCTTTATGCGAATAAATATTAATTATTTTAAACCTCTCATTTTAAAAAATAATGAGAGGTTACAATAATATTCTAAATTATAAGGTGAAAATTTATGCGGTTGATTGGAAAAATATATGCTGGTGAACAATTATTAAAATCAGCTCAAGCGGATGTTATTATAAAAAAGGATATACCGTTTAATAAATCTTTAGATATGGCTTTGATTAATATTTGCCATTCTTTGAATTTGCCGAATATATTTTGGTTATCGAAAAATAGTAAGGAATTTTCAAAATATCAGCAAACAATTTTTTCTTCTGAACAGTTTTCTGATCCAGTTAATTTTACTCAATTTCATATTAAATTGATTGAAGACTGAAAATCTTGTTTTATCAAAATGAAAATATGGTGATATAGAATGCGTTTAGATAAATTTTTAAAAGTATCTCGTTTAATTAAAAGAAGGACTGTAGCTAATGATTTTGCTGAAGCTGGAAGAGTTAGTGTCAATGGCAAGATTGCCAAGCCTGGTACAAAATTAAAAATCGGAGATATTATTTCAATCACTTTTGGGGATCAAGAAACTAAAGTTATTGTTAAAGAGTTAAATAATGCTGTTAAAAAGGAATCAGCAGCACAAATGTATGAAATTATTTCTTGAGTATACGATAAATTTATAATAAACTAAAAATAGGAATAATTTTTATCTGATTATATTTTATCTTGCAAATAAGCAAAATCTATATTGTCAGATGAGGGGGAAAACAAGATGACGTCAAAGATTAATTTTTCTTATTCGAAACAAGATCAAAAATATAAAAAATACAAAGAAAAAGCTGCAATGATACGTATTATTGTTTCTCTTCTTGTTATTTTATCTTTGGCTATCGTCATTGTTGAAATCTCTGAACAAAGTCAAGAAATGAATCGTCTTGATCTCGAAAATCGTGAATTGAATGAAAAATTAGAGTTAGCGAAACAAGAACAAAATAGTATTCAAGATTTAGAAAAAAAAGTGGGTACAAACGAATTTATTGAACAAATTGCTCGAGATGAACTTGGACTTGTCACTTTAGATGAATATATTTTTATCGAAGACTAGAAGCTTAGCGATACATTATTTTAACAAATAAAAATTACTTTTTGGGATCTATCCATATTGCTATTAATATTATTTGAAACTTATCAGGCTGACCATTAGATTTTAGCCATTATGGTAAAACATACTTTTAAGTTAAGACATATTTAAAGCAAAATATCAGCAAAAATCATACTAATATGATAAAAGATGACTCGACTAAATAGATACACTTTTTTTGCTGGTAATTATTATTCACTGATCAAATCATAATTCGATATTTAAAATTAAGAATTGCGAATAAAAAAATGATGTTTGCCATTTGTAAAAGCGGATGAAAAGACTATTTCAGAAGCTTTTGAGCAGTTTTCAGATGAAAAAACGAATTTTATCACGATAATAACTGAGGCGTTCACCTATGACACAAATGCAGCATTTAGTATTTTGTCCTTGCTACCTTTGGTAACTGTAGACTTAGATATGCTTCCAGTTACACTTTTGGGATCAGGTGAGGAGTCCATAGCATTTGGAATGGGATTTCTTGGAGCAAAAGATGTTAAATCCGGGGAAAATGAAAATGGTTATTTTGTTTCTCATTCCAATGATGAAGGTGTCTCATATATGATGGATATCGTATATGATGCAAAATCTGATGAATTGCTTTGTACTAGTTTAAAAGACGGAAATGAAAATATCTATGTACAATATCAAAAGACGTCTTTTGGCTATATTGCTCAGTATTACTTGACCTATGATGACGGCGAATCTAGACTTTTTCAACTATCGTTAAGTGGCGAGGATGGCATCGTAGGTGTCTCAAGAAACGTAGATAAACCAGTGGCGCTTTCTGGTGATGAAAATTATGATTTTCCAAAAACTAATTCTGAATGGTATGCGATAACTGGAAATACGGTTACAGGATTGACATCGGACGGCATAGATTTAAATTTTGATTATACGCCAAAACCAAGCGAGCCCTAATATGAAAAGATTTATGAAGAGACAATTGTGTCATTAATATAAAATGAATCATGATTTTAGATATATATAGTTATATAGCTATATATATCTTTTTTAAAATATGCATATTCAAAAGAATATATAAAAGAATTTTACGAGCAAATAAAAAGAGTGATACTCGAAAATTTATTTGCTCATAGAATTAGTTATCCCGCATTTGTTGCATCTAACTTGGTAATATCAGCTAAAGCATCTAAAGTCTTAATCTTTTCCTTATTAAAATGGAAAAATTTATCTGATGAAGCTTTGGTACAATGTAAAGCACAATTAATGGTATGTAATTTTAAACGTTCCATAGTTTCATCGCTAATGTAATATTCTAAGCGACAAGCATCACTGTAGGCGGTTTCATCACTGACCCCTAAAGCCATAAAATATTCAGCTAAAAACATATGGCGATCATAAATTCTTTTAGCTACTTTGGCACCTTTTTCTGTTAATTCTATATTACTGCTATCACTAAAATAAACATAACCATCATCTTCTAAAAGATGAACAGCACGACTAACTGATGGTTTTGAAAATCCCATTTCATTCGCTAAATCAACAGAGCGAACATACTCGTTTTTTTGTTGTAAAATGTAAATGTTTTCTAAATAATTTTGACCAGATTCCAATAAACCCATTGATTATCTCTCCTATCATCAAGCAAAACTTTGAGTTTTTAATAGATTATTAGACAATTAGATAATAGCACAGTTAAACAAAGTCTGATAGCTAATAGAATAATTGAGTAACTATAGCAACATTATAATCAATATTTATAAATTAGAACATTAAATAATATTTATTTGATAAGGCAAGCTTATATAGAAAAATGAAAGAGTAAAGGATGAAACATTTTTGAAATTCACAATCAAATTATGACTGTCTTTAGATCGTTTGTAAATATTGTGAATAATCCTAATGATTGTTGTATAATAGCGGCTAGTTTGATTAAAATAATTTTGTTAAATTTAATTCATAAAATATAATATCATATAAACAATTTGAAAGTTGAGGCAATCATGCAAATTAAAGCACCAAAGGGCACTAAAGATATTTTGCCGGAACAAACACCTGCTTGGCAATTAGTAGAAACTGCTTTTTGTAAAACCTGCCATAATTATAATTTCCAAGAAATAAGGACACCAACATTTGAGCAAACTGAATTATTCCAACGTGGTGTTGGTGATACAACAGATATCGTTCAAAAAGAAATGTATACATTTCCAGATAAAGCGGGAAGAAGCATGACATTAAGACCAGAGGGGACAGCTGGTGTTATAAGAGCGTATTTAGAAAACGGCTTAGCGTCTGCAGGAACACCTTTAAAATTATATTATATTTTAAATAATTTTCGTTATGAAAAAATGGGTAAAGGCAGATATAGAGAGTTTAATCAAATGGGTTGTGAACTGATTGGTTCATCAGAGCCAACAGCCGATGTCGAATTAATTAGTTTGCTCTATTCATTTTTTCAAAATTTGGGATTAAAGAATATCAAATTAAAAATTAATAGTATCGGTTGTCCGAATTGTAAACCTGCTTATGCAAAAATTTTAAAAGATTATTTGAGACCACATCTAAATGAGCTTTGTGAAGATTGCCAGGATCGTTTCGATCGAAATCCTTTTCGTATTTTGGACTGTAAAATTGATTGCGATTCAGATATTATAAAAAATGCTCCTTTACAAAAAGATTATTTATGCTCAGATTGTCAAAAACATCATAATAGAGTTTTAGAACAATTAGATGAAATGGATTTGGAATATGAGATTGATGGGCATATTGTACGTGGTTTAGATTATTATTCACGTACGGTATTCGAATTTGTCTCAGAAAATGTTGGTACTCAAGGCACCATTTGTGGTGGTGGTCGTTACGATGGTTTAATTGAAGAATTAGGCGGTAGCTCCACTCCAGCGGTAGGTTTTGCATTAGGCGTTGAAAGATTATTACTTGAGATGGAAAGTCAAAATCATGAATTAGCGGGAATTGCACCAACTGATTTATATATTTTATCTTTTCCAGATACCATCAATCAGGCAGCAAAAATTGCGTATCAATTACGTAATCAGGGTATTTCGGCAGAATATGATTTAATGAACCGTAGTTTTAAAGCCCAAATGAAATATGCTAATCGAATAAAAGCTAAATATTTGATTGTCTTAGGAGCGGATGAATTAAAAACAAAAAAAATCAAATTAAAGAGAATGGTAGATGGCTTTGAAGAAGACATTAATCTTGATTCTTTACAAGCAAAACTAAAATAATATAATTTGAATGATATATAATACAATGCAAGATTTGAAATAGAGGTAAAAAAGAATGAATTCTATAAAAGGCTTAAAACGAAGTTGCTTAGTTGCTGAATTTAAACCAGAACAAGAAGGTTCAGAATTAACCTTAATGGGTTGGTGTCACCGTCAAAGAAATATAGGAAATTTAATTTTCATTACATTACGTGATCGTAGTGGCGAAATACAATTAGTATTTGATGATGCTAGTCCAAAAGAAACATTGGAGATAGCTAGCAAAGTTAGAAGTGAATTTGTTCTTGCTGCTAAAGGAATTTTACGTAAAAGACAAGATGCAAATTTAGATATGCCTACTGGTGAATGGGAACTACATGTACAAGAACTGCGCATTTTATCGAAAGCAAAAACACCTCCCTTTTATATTGAAGAAAATATTGATACGGGTGAAGCATTGCGCTTAGAATATCGTTATCTTGATTTGCGCCGTCCAGATTTACAAAAAAACATTATCAAAAGACATCAAATTGCAAAATCAACTAGAGATTTCTTTGATCAAAAAGGATTTCTTGAAATAGAGACTCCGATGCTTATAAAGAGTACGCCAGAAGGAGCACGTGATTATTTAGTTCCTTCTCGAGTTTATCCTGGTAAATTTTTTGCATTACCTCAATCTCCTCAATTATTTAAACAATTATTAATGCTAAGTGGCTTTGATCGATATATACAAATTGCTCGTTGCTTTAGAGATGAGGATTTGAGAGCCGATAGGCAGCCCGAGTTTACACAAATTGATTTAGAAATGTCCTTTGTTGAAATAGAAGATATTATTCCAATTATTGAAGAATATTTATCGTTTTTATGGAAAAATACAGAAAACTATGATATTCCAATGCCTATACCGAGATTAACCTATAAACAGGCTATTGAAAAATATGGCTTAGATAATCCAGATACTAGATATGGTATGGAATTACAAGATATTTCTGATATAGCAGCTAAAACTGAATTTCGTGTTTTTCAAGAAGCTATTAAATCAGGTGGTTCTGTAAAATTAATTGTTGTACCTAATGGTTCAAAAATGACAAGACGTGAAATTGATAGTTTGGGTGATTATGTTAAATCTTATCGAGCTAAAGGATTAGCTTGGCTTGCCATCGAAGAAAAAATTCGTGGCTCCTTCCTCAAATTTATTGATGAGGATTTTATAGAAGAAATTAAACAAAGTGTTCATGCTGAAGAGGGTGATTTATTATTATTTATCGCCGACCAAAACTCTATTGTTCATGATGCCTTAGGTCATTTACGTGAAGAAGTAGCAAAACGTCAAAATATGATTGATGAATCATTGTGGAATTTTGTATGGATTACAGAGTTCCCTATGTTTGAATATGATGAAGAAGAAAAACGCTATGTCGCTGTACATCATCCTTTCACTTCGCCCATGGATGAGGATTTAGAATTATTAGATTCAGATCCATCTAAATGTCGAGCAAAAGCTTACGATATCGTTCTGAATGGTAATGAAATTGGTGGTGGAAGTATTCGTATTCATGATCAACATTTGCAGAGCAAGATTTTTAATTTGCTTGGCATGTCAGAAGAAGAAAGCCAAAATCGTTTTGGTTTCTTATTAAAAGCTTTTGAATATGGAGTGCCTCCTCACGGTGGTTTAGCCTTTGGTTTAGACCGCTTGACCATGCTTTTAACTAAGAGTAAAAGTATTCGTGATGTTATTGCTTTTCCTAAGGTTCAAAATTCTTCTGACCTCATGACGAAAGCTCCAACTGATGTATCAGAGGAGCAATTAATAGAATTAGGTTTAAATATTGAACAATAAACATGGCAAAAGAAATTAAAAAACAAAATCAGGATAATCTAGCAGAAAAGAATCAGTATTCAGATAAAATACTCGTTCTACTAGATTGGCTTAGAACTTTTTTGTTTGTGATCCTTTTAGGTCTTTTTTTAACGGTATTTGTAATTCAAAGAAATATAATTCAAGGGCCATCGATGGAGCCGACCCTAAATACTCAAGATCAAATATTTGTTGAAAAAGTAAGCAAATATTTCTCAGTAAAACGTGGAACCATTATCACTTTACATGATCCTGAACCTGGAGAGGAAGAAACCTTATTGATAAAACGTGTCATCGGTTTACCAGGAGAAACAGTAAAAATAGATTCTGGTTATGTTTATATCAATGATGAAAAGTTAGTAGAATCCTATTTGCCAGAGGGAACCATGACCTATGCGAATGAGAGTTATGAAATAGCAGATATCACATTAGCCGAAGATGAATATTTTGTATTAGGAGATAATCGATCGGTAAGTAAGGATAGCCGTAGAATAGGACCTATCAATAAAAAAGATATTATAGGTAAATTGTTTTTTAAATTTTATCCTTTAAATGAATTTGGTATACCGAAGTAAACATCATTTTAATCATTATTAAGATTAAATATAATTTTCAAAGATGGAGGAAATATGCCGGATATTCCACAAGAGAATATTAGAAATTTTTGTATTATCGCACATATAGATCACGGGAAATCAACTTTAGCTGATTGCTTGATTTCGGAAACAGGTTCTTTATCGCAAAGAGAAATGCGTTCTCAAATTTTAGATAATATGGATTTAGAGAAAGAACGTGGTATCACAATCAAAGCTCAGGCTATTCGTATGGAATATAAGCATACTGATGGAGAAACTTATATTTTAAATCTAATAGATACACCAGGACATGTCGATTTCAATTATGAAGTTTCTCGTACTTTAGAAGCTTGCGATGGTGCTATTTTAGTTGTTGATGCAGCTCAAGGAATTGAAGCACAAACGTTGGCTAATGTATATTTGGCTTTAGATTCAGATTTAGAAATCATTCCTGTAATAAATAAAATTGATTTACCATCCGCTAGACCAGAAGAAGTTGCGCAAGAAATTGAAGATGTCATTGGGATAGAAGCGATGAATGCGCCGAAAATTTCAGCAAAAACCCATCAGAATATTCCAGCCGTATTGGAACAAATTGTAGAAAAACTTCCTTCACCTCAAGGTTCAAACAAAAATCCGTTACAAGCGTTAATATTTGATTCGGCATATGATTCTTATAAAGGGGTTATTTGCCATATTAATATTAAAGAAGGTCAAGTGAGTGTGGGTGATCGCATTCGAATGATGCATACAAAAGCAGAATTTGAAGTGACAGAATTAGGATATTTTCATCCGAATTCAGTTGCTCCAATGAATACTTTAGTCACTGGAGATGTTGGCTATTTAGTAGCTAGTATTAAAAGTGTTAAGGATACACGAGTTGGTGATACGATTACTTTAGTAGAAAATCCTGCCAAACAACCTTTACCTGGTTATAAACCAGTACAACGTATGGTCTTTTGTGGACTTTATCCTGTTGATGGAGCTGATTATAATAACTTGCGTGATGCTTTGGAAAAGGTACAGCTTAATGATGCATCTATTTCGTTTGAGCCTGAAACATCTGCTGCTTTAGGATTTGGATTCCGCTGTGGCTTTTTAGGATTATTACATTATGAAATTATTCAAGAGCGGATCGAACGTGAATTTGAATTAGAGATTATTTCAACAGCACCTTCAGTTGTTTATCATTTACATTTATTAGATGGAACAACTTTAACTTTAGATAATCCAACAAATATGCCTAAAATGGAGACCATCGAATATATTGAAGAACCGATGGTAAATGTTTCTATTGTTTCACCTGATACATATATTGGTAATATTATGGAACTATGCCAAGAGAGGCGGGGTACCTTTCTCAATATGGAATATCTCGAGCTAACCCGAGTTAATTTACATTATATTATGCCTCTCAATGAAATTATTTATGATTTTTTTGATGCTTTAAAATCTCGTACTAGAGGTTATGCTTCATTAGATTATGAATTGAAAAATTATCAAAAATCAGATTTAGTGAAATTAGATGTATTAATTAATGGTGAACTCGTGGATGCACTTTCATTTGTCATTCATCGCAGTAATGCTTATGCGCGTGGCAGAAGAATGGTCGAAAAATTAAAAGATAAAATACCGCGCCAACAATTTGAAATTCCTATTCAAGCAGCTATTGGAGGTAAAATTATTGCGCGGGAGACAATTCGAGCTTATCGCAAGGATGTAACTGCCAAATGCTATGGAGGAGATATTTCAAGAAAAAGAAAATTATTAGAAAAACAAAAAG
>DIRM01000018.1:38169-38459 GCA_002427545.1 Mageeibacillus sp. UBA5436
AAATTATTAGAAAAACAAAAAGAAGGTAAGAAAAGAATGCGTCAAGTAGGCAGTGTAGAAATTCCACAAGAAGCCTTCATGAGTGTTCTAAAATTAGATGAATGAGAAATATTTTTATTTTATTTCATAAGTCTAATAAATGACTTTATAATCTGAATTAAACAGAATTTAAAATTATATATGAAAATTCATAAAAAAACTTTACTATTTCTCTAAATTTAGTTATACTTTCTTAGTGAATTTGCCTAAAAATGAATAATCTGAAAATGCGGATGTGGTGGAATTGGCAG
>DIRM01000018.1:38664-83960 GCA_002427545.1 Mageeibacillus sp. UBA5436
CATGCAGGTTCAAGTCCTGTCATCCGCACCATTTTTTTGAAAGGGGTCAACATGAAAAAACTTTGTGATTTTCTTGCTATGACAGAGTTATTTGCAGGTCTTAACCATAATGTCTATGTTGATTATTGTCAGAATACAAATGTACATTTGTTTTGGAAAGGTGAATTTATAGCAAGAGAAGGTGAAAAATCCTTCGGCGTTGGCATTATAGTAGAAGGTCAAGTATCTAAACAAAAATATTCTGCGGATGGTGAATCAGCAACATTAGACTTACTAGAACCTGGCGATACATTTGGTGAAGATTTAATTTTTGCTAAAGATAATCGATATAAATTTACTTTAGAAGCCGTATCTTCTGTAAAAGTGGTCTATGTTAAACAACAAGATCTCTATGAAATGATCAATCGCTCACCACATATGTTAACCAATTTACTTGGTTTATTATCAAATCATATTAATAATCAAAATAAGAGAATCTATACTTTATCACAAAGAACATTAAGACAAAAAATATCTTCGTATTTGCTAGATCTTTTGGAACAGCAATTATCGGAAGATAATAAAACTTTAGATGAGGCATCTGAAATTGTTTCAACTCAAGCCATAGAATTACCAGCTTCAAAAGAAGTCATCTCACGCTTATTAGCGATGCCACGTCCATCATTTTCAAGAGAATTAATTTCAATGGAAAAGGATGGTTTGATTCGAGTTAGTGGTCGCGTTATTTGGTTGTCTGATTTAGCTGGTTTAGAAAGTGGCGTTATTGGAGATTTTGCACCTCTTGAATAATCTATTTGCTAGGAGGATCACATGTCATATTTATCTGATATTCAAATAGCCCAAGGCACAAAATTAAAATCTATTTTAGAAATCGCAAAGAATTCAAATATTCCGGAAGACAAAATTGAGGTTTACGGTAAGTATAAGGCAAAAATAGCACTTGACGCCATTCATCCAGACTATAAAAAGCATAAAATGATTTTGGTTACTGCTATTTCACCTACTTCTGCGGGCGAGGGTAAAACTACTATAACCATTGGTTTAGGAGATGCTTTGAGACAAATCGGAAAAAAGTCTGCGATTGCTTTGCGTGAACCTTCATTAGGTCCGGTATTTGGCATAAAAGGTGGTGCTGCAGGTGGTGGTTATGCACAAGCCTTACCTATGGAAGATTTGAATTTACATTTTACTGGTGATTTTCATGCAATCGGGGCAGCTAATAATTTATTAGCCGCTTTATTGGACAATCATATTCAGCAAGGCAATAGCTTGCAAATAGATACCCGCAATATTGTTTGGAAAAGATGTCTTGATATGAATGATCGTCAATTACGTCATATAGTTGATGGTCTCGGAAAAAAGACAGATGGAGTTCCTAGAGAAGATGGTTTTGATATAACCGTAGCTTCTGAAGTTATGGCAGTATTATGTCTTTCAAATTCAATAGATGAACTTAAACAACGTTTGAAGAGAATGATTGTAGCCTATACCTTTGATAATCAACCGATAACTGCTGGAGATTTAAAAGCAGAAGGAGCGATGGCAGTGCTCCTTAAAGATGCGATTCAGCCAAATTTGATTCAAACTATTGAAGGAACACCTGTTTTTGTACATGGTGGACCGTTCGCAAATATTGCACATGGTTGTAATAGCATATTAGCGACGAAAATGGCGATGAGCTATCATGATTATACAATTACAGAAGCAGGCTTTGGTTCTGATTTAGGAGCCGAAAAATTCTTTGATATTAAATGTCGTAATAATGACTTAAATCCTGATGCTGTTGTTTTAGTTGCTACAATCCGGGCGCTTAAAAAACATGGTGGCATTGCAAATGTAGACTTAAATAAAGAAAATCTTAAAGCTCTTGAGGCTGGTTTACCTAATTTATTTAGACATATCGAAGTCTTAACAAAAGTTTTTAAACAAAATGTTATTGTTGCTATTAATAAATTTCCTACCGATACAGCTGCAGAGATTTCATTAGTTGAAAAAGCTTGTCTTGATAAACAAATTCGTTTCTCTTTATCAGAAGTTTGGGGCAAAGGCGGACAAGGCGGTCTCGATTTAGCAGAACAAGTTGTTGAATTATGTAATGAAAAATCTAATTTAGAATTTGCTTATGATTTAAATGATTCATTAAAAACTAAAATGGAAAACATTTGTAAGAATGTTTATCATGCGGAGAAAGTAACTTTTACGAAAATAGTAGAGAAAAAAATTAAACAAGCTGAAGATTTAGGATTTTCAAATCTTCCAATCTGCATGGCCAAAACACAATATTCTTTTTCTGATAATCCTAATCTTTTAGGTGCGCCTGATAACTTTGAGATAACGGTACGTGATATTCGAATATCTGCAGGAGCTGGATTTATTGTGGCTTTGACCGGTGATATTATGACGATGCCAGGTCTTCCCAAAAAACCTGCTGCTGAAAATATTGATATTGATGAAAATGGTGTAATTCAAGGCTTAATGTAGTATAATATACAAGAATAAGAATTATTTTTATGCATGTTTTACAAAAGTTACAATTTTGCTATATAATTGTAAAGATAAGACAATATTTGAACATAAGTCTCAGACAAATATCATGTAAAATAAAAGAAATGACAGGAAGGTAGATCATGGAAGTTATAAAAAGATGCATAGATTCAGCGTCACTTTTTTTAGATGCAACATTAGGGGCTGCCGATAAAGAGGGCAATATTTTCGCCTCTACAGATGATGAATTGATCGGTATAAAAGACAATTCTGTTAAACCATTTGTTTTATCTTCTGATGACAAAACAATTGCTGGTGGTAATACTTACATTAAAGTAAATCACGATCAGAAATTACAAGCTGTTATTTTTATTAAAGGTGCTGATGTTGTTTCGGCAAATTATTTGGAACTCTTAGCAAGCTGGATAGATTCAGCCATGAAAGAAAAAAATGTAGAAGAGGAAGGAGAAGGTTTTTTAAAAAATGTTCTCTTAGAAAATGAATTACCAGGAGATATTCCTCTTAAAGCAAGAGAGTATAGAATTCCTTATACTTATACGCGACAAGCCTTACTCCTTAGTTTTAAAGAGAATTATACCATTGAAGTAAAAACTATTATTAACGAAATCTTACAACCAGATTATTCGTTTTATATTTTAGGAATGGACGAGAAACATCTAGTCATTATTTTAGATTTGGGAAAATTTGAATCAACCGAAGAATTGCTTAATGAACATGGCGAAGAGGATGATAATAAAGAATTACAAATTATTAATGAGATTCCTAAAAAATTATATGATGGTTTTAGTGAAAAATTACAAGAACCAGACTTACATATCGGAGTTGGTCTTATCGTTAAAACTTTAAAAGATATTCCTAAATCATATCGTGAAGCATCATTGGCTTTAACAGTAGGAAAAATATTCGAATCAGATAAAAAAATTATGCGCTACAATAAATTAGGTCTTGGCAGACTTATTTATCAATTGCCGCCTACTTTATGTCAGATGTTCCTAGCAGAAGTATTTGAAGATGATACGTATGAGCAATTAGATGCAGAAACTTTATTAACAATAGATAAATTCTTTGAAAATAGTTTAAATGGTTCAGAAACATCTAGACAATTATTTGTTCACAGAAATACTTTAGTATATCGTTTGGATAAGGTTGAAAAAATAACGGGACTTGATCTTCGTTCATTTGACGATGCTGTTCTTTTTAAATTGGCATCTATGGTTAGAAAATATCTAGAGTCATTAGAAACCGATGGAACATTTAATCCAACCAGTAATAGATGGTGAGATTGGAGAAATAACTTGTGATTGAATTTAGAAATGTCACAAAAACGTATCCCAATGGAGCACATGCTCTAAAACACATAAACTTTAAAATAAAGAACGGTGAATTTGTCTTTTGCATTGGCGAAAGTGGAGCGGGGAAATCAACATTAATTAAATTATTAACTTGTGAAGAAAGACCCAATGAAGGAACTGTTATATTAGGTAATTATGAAGTCAATCGTTTGCAAAAACGATTGATTCCTAATTTAAGGCGAAAAATCGGCATGATATTTCAGGACTTCCGTTTAATTGAAACGAAAACTGTCTTTGAAAATGTTGCTTTTGCCTTAGAAATTGTAGGAGCATCACCTATTACGATTAAAAGACGCGTAAATATGGTTTTGAGTGTAGTTGGTTTAAAAGAAAAAGCTAATAGCTACCCCTCTGAATTATCTGGCGGCGAAGCACAAAGAGTTGGTGTCGCAAGAGCAATGATAAACAATCCTAAATTAATTGTTGCTGATGAACCAACTGGTAATCTTGATCCTTCAAATGGTGAATCAATTCTAGCTTTATTAGAAGAAATCAATTTAGCTGGTACAACTGTCATATGTTGCACACATGATGTGGGCTTAGTTAATATGATGAAAAAACGTGTTCTTCAATTAGATCATGGTGAGCTAATTCGTGATGAAGATGAAGCTGTTTATGATAAAGATGCTAAAAAAGAAAAAGACTTAACATTTGAACGTAGCGATAAAGAGATCGAAGAAATGGATCGAGCTATTTTTGAAGCCTTTAATTATGATCAAAAGGACAAACAGAATAGACGAAATATTAGATCGAAACAAATTAAAAATCGTTTGGATGCAGATTCACGTAAACGTAAAAATCGTATGTCTTTAGCAGAAAGAATAACAGGAATGCGCTTGTTGGCTGAGACAATGAATGAAGAAACAAATCATTTGGATTCTACAACACAATCCTCAGAGGATTCTTTAAATAGAGCAAAAGATGATATACTCGATCTCATGGAAAAAAAAGACAATAAGATAAATTATGACAAAAAAGATGTAGCAGCTCAACATTTTGAAAATGAGGATGATTATGAATACTAAGCGTTTTATATATGCTTTTAGAGATGGTTTTGTCAATTGTAATCGTCATCCTCTAGTACTAGTTGCTTCAATTACAACGATGATGCTTTTATTGTTAATTGGTAGCACTTTTGCAGGGTTTGCCATTAATTTAAGGCATTTAGTTGAAGTTGCTGGGCAAGAACCACCAATAGAAATCATGTTCAAAGCTGATATTAATTCGGCAGAGGCTGTTAATGTCGATCAACAATTAGAAGAAAATTCAGACGTAGTTTATCATAATCTTAATACTCCGGAAGAGAATTATAAGATCTTTGTTGATTCAATGGGAAAAGATCAACTATTTGAAGATTTTGAATATGAAGATCGCATTCCATATACCATTAATGTTCGTTTAGCTGATCCTGCATTAGGCACTGAATTTAAAGAAAATCTGCTTAAAAATCCAAATATAAAAGATGTTTATATGGAAGATGAATTAATGCTTTTATTAAATAATCTTATGCATGGCGTTACAACAGCTTCTATTGTTATTATGGCGATTTTAGGTTTAATTACAATTTTTATAATTTCTAACATGGTTCGTATTGCCGCTTTGGCAAGATCACATGAAATTAATATTATGAAATACCTTGGTGCGACCAATTCATATATTCGGATTCCTTTTGTTGTACAAGGTTTAATAGTGGGGTTGGCAGGTTCTGTCATTTCGTCTATAATATTTACCGTTTTATATAATCTGATTTATCAACATTTTGGTGATGATATCTTAAATCGAGCCTCATTTGCTTTAATTCCTAGCGGAACTATTGTTCCTTGGATTGTAATTGGAAGCATTGTGTTGGGATTGTTGATTGGTGGTTTATTTAGTGGACTAGCAGTCAGGAAACATGTTGATGTATAGTAAACCAATATTTTGGTTTTGAAATAAGGAGAGAAAAAATGCAAGCAAAGAAATCAATTAAGAATAAGAAAGTGATCATTAAACTTCTTTTATTTTCTTTATTAATTGGGATATTTGCCTTTATCCCTAATGTATCAGTTCAAGCAGATGAATTAGCTGATATTGAAGCGGAGATAGATGAATTATCATTAAGCCAGAGTGAACTGGCAGCAAAAAAAGAACAATGTGAATTAGATTTAGCAGATTTAGAGTCTAGAAAAGGAGATTCTGAAAATAATTTAAGTTGGCTCAATTCACGTAGCGAAGAGCAACAAAATGCTTATGAAACTTTAAAATATAGACAAGACAATATCTTAGATATGCAAAAAACATCTTTGGCAAACTTAGAACAAGCTAAAGAAAACTTTCAAGTAAAGCTAGATCAATATGGTGACCGAATTGAAACGATGTTTGGTATGCAACAAAAATCTATTCTTGAATTATTATTAGAAGCAGATAGTCTTGAAGGATTTTTTACATCTGTAAAATTTATGAGAATTATTACAGACGATGATGAAGCTGCTCTGGATGACTTAATAGAAGAACAACAAAAATTAGTTGATTTAACTGAATCAACCCAAGAAAACATAGAAGCAAATGAAGAAGAGCTAAATGAAATTCAATCTTATTTGGATAGCATTGAAGAAGATATTAATTTTGAAGTAGATCAGATTTCTTATCTTAATACAAGCATTTCAGATGTAAATGAAGAAATTGATACCTATGCTGCAATGAAGGGTGAAGTTGATGCGATAATGGCGGAAGCTCAAATTACTGCAGATGCGGTTAGAGCCCAAATGGAAGCAGAAGCTGAGGCTGAAAAACAACGTCAGGCAGAGGCAGAAGCAGAACAACAACGTCAGGCAGAAGCTGCGGCTAAAGCTGAAGATGAAATACAGACAAATACTTCTCAAACAAATAATGACAATACAGTGGATCAATCCCCTTCGACAGATCAACCAGAACAATCAGCGCCTACGGAATCATCTCCTGTATATACTGGGGGCGGATTTGCTTGGCCTGTACCTGGATACTATTCCATTTCATCATATTATGGACCTCGTTCTTTTATAATGAATGGTGCGCCTTATTCTGATTTCCATACTGGCGTTGATATTCCTGCGCCAACTGGAACCGCATTCGTTGCTCCAACTAGTGGTATTATTTCTTATGTTGGTGCAATTTCAGTAGGTGGCAATGCTGTAATTATCGATATCGGTAATGGTATATCAGTTTTAGGCTGTCATTTAAGTGGTTTTAATTGCAGTGTAGGACAAGTAGTAAATGCTGGTGATGTTGTAGGATTTGTAGGTAGTACAGGTTTTTCAACTGGAGCACATTTGCATTTTGAAATTCAAGTGAATGGTTCATCGGTTGATCCCCTTGGCTATTTATAAAAACTCTTTTTTAAAATATTAATTTATATTTGATTATTGAAAAAAAGATGGTTCGTTTTTAATATAATCGTCAGGTGTTATAATGCAAGAAAATCAAAATGATAAACAATATAATCCATATACCAATCATTCAAACAATTATTATCAAGCTGATGAGATAATTCCGCAAAATAATCAAACACCAAATAAAAAAGAAAAGAAAAAAGATATTTGGGGTTATATTTTGGTTTCAGGAATTTCTATTTTATTAACAGCTAGTATATTTATTGTGTACATTGCTAGCGGCCTTAGTCAATCATTAAACCAAGTGTATATAGATTCTGATAATGGCATATTTAAAGAAGAAAACATTGATTCTGACATTTCAGCAGATTCAGACAATTCTGCTATGAAAAAATTCAATACGATTAGAGATTTAATATTAGATAATTATTATGAAAAATTATCTAAAAATGAAATTATTGAAGCAATGACTTTGGGCATGTTAGAAAACTTAGGTAGTCCTTATACTTTTTATCTTTCACCTGAAGAAGTTGAACAAATGGAAGATTCGATGTCTGGTGCATATAGCGGCATTGGTGCAACAGTTGAAAAGGTTGATGATCATTATCAAGTAAGTGACCTAGTTGAAGATTCTCCTGCAGATAAAGCAGGTATATTAATAAATGATATTTTTGTTAGTATTGATGGTTATTCAGCTGACGGTTATGAGGATGTTTCGGCCTTAGCAGCAGATATTCGTGGAGAAAAAGGTACCACTGTTGAAATACAAATATTACGACCATCTGAGAATAAAAGATATACATTTACTGTGGAACGAAAAGAAATTACAAATTCCAACATTCATGCAAAAATGTTAGATGATAATATTGGCTATGTAAGGATCACTAGTTTTAATGACGGAGTTAGCGATAATTTTATTGAAGCAATGGATCAATTACAAAAAGAAGGTGCTAAAAATGTCATTTTTGATTTGCGCAATAATGGTGGTGGCTATGTTGATGAAGTTTTAGATATGCTTGATTATCTTTTGCCCGAAGGTCTTTTAATAACAGAAGTTGGAAGAAGAGATGGCAAAGATTTTGAAGTCGAAGAATACTCAGATGAATATATGGGTGTTCCAGAAGATATGAAATATGTTTGCTTAATTAATCAAAATTCAGCATCAGCAAGTGAATTATTTTCAGGATGTTTGCGAGATTGGGGAAAAGCTCAATTAGTGGGTGAGAAATCTTTTGGTAAAGGTGTCGGAACCATTACTAAATTTTTAAATGATGGATCCGCTGTTCAAATTACAAACTTCTATTACAATTTACCTAATGGTGAAAATATCGATGGCGAAGGCTTAGAGCCTGATTATTTAGTTGAACTACCTGAAGATGTAAAAAACGTCATTGTTTCTCGAATTAATTTAGAACAAGATTTACAATTAAAAAAAGCTATCGAAATTTTAGAAAAAGATTAAAACATAAATTTTTATGATTTTAAATTCATATTAAGGGATTCTATAAAAGTGAATGAAATTGATTTTAAAATAGATGATTATCTTGCTATTGCACTTGCAAAGCAAGGCTTATTACGTTGCGTTGCGGTGAGAAGTACTAAATTAGTTCAGGAAGCTCAAAGAATACATGATTTATCTCCAGCTTCAACGGTTGCTCTTGGTAGATTTATGACGGGTTCGCTTTTGATGGCCTCTGATTTTAAAAATAAAGACAATCAATTAACAGCGATGATTAAATCTGATGGAGACATCAAAAACATGACAGTCATTGCAGATTATGCTGGAAATGTGCGTGGCGATATCGATAATAAACATGCTCCTTCTTATTATCATCATGAAGGTAAATTAAATATTGGTAAAAGTATAGGAAAAGGTAATTTAACAATTATCAAAGATTTAGGTCTAAAAGAACCTTATATTGGTAGTGTCGAATTGATGAGTGGTGAAATTGCAGAAGATTTTGCTAGTTACTATTTCTATTCTGAACAAATTCCAACAGTTGTCTTTTTAGGAGTCCGTCTAAAACCAGAAGGTGTGGTTGCATCAGGTGGTTTATTAGTACAAGCTATGCCTGATGCTGATGATTCTTTGTTAGATTGGCTTGAAGCAAGAACTAAAGGATTTCCCGATCTTTCAGAATTAATTGAAAATCAAATTAGTCCTCATCAATTAATCGATTTATTGATTAATGAAGATGTGGATTATCTTTCCGAAAAACTTGTGCAATATTATTGTCCTTCGAATAAAGAACGAATGAAGAAAAACTTAATTTCTTTGGGTAAAGATAATCTTTTGGATTTGTCTAAAGATGAAAATGGTATTAATTTACATTGCCATTTTTGTGAACAAGATTATCATTTTAGTCAATCTGAAATTAAAGCCATTTTAGATGCAACAAAGTAATAATAGATTTAAAAACATAATAGTCAAAACTAAGAAATTGTATATAAGCGGTAGGTAATATTTATGAGTGAGATGAAAAAAGAGATTGTTCTAACAGGTGACAGACCAACAGGTAAATTACATATAGGTCATTATGTAGGATCTTTAAAACAGCGTTTAATCATGCAAGATCAATATGAAACTTGTTATTTAATGATTGCTGATATGCAAGCATTAACGGATAATGCGCACAATGTCGATAAAATTCGTAAAAGTATTCTCGAGGTTACTTATGATTATTTGGCTTGTGGTATCGATCCAAATAAAACGACTATATTTATTCAATCGCTTATTCCAGAATTAACTGAATACACGGTTTTGTATATGAACTTTGTAACTTTAGCACGCTTATTAAGAAATCCCACTGTTAAGCATGAATTAGATTTAAGAGATTTTGGTAATTCCATTCCTTCTGGATTTTTAAACTATCCTGTAAGTCAAGCTGCAGATATTACAGCTTTTGGAGCGGAATTAGTGCCAGTAGGCGATGATCAATTACCAATGATTGAACAAACCAATGAAATTGTTCGCCATATTAATTATCATTTTAATACTGATATTATGAAAGAATGCAAACCGATATTATCTAAAATTACACGTTTACCTGGAACGGACGGTAATGCTAAAATGAGTAAATCATTAAACAATTGCATTTATTTGTCAGATGATGAAAAAACGGTATCTAAAAAAATAATGAATATGTTTACTGACCCAAATCATTTAAGAGTAGAAGATCCTGGCAAGGTTGAAGGAAATCCTGTTTTTACTTATTTAGATGCATTTGATCCCAATAAAGATGAATTAGAAGAATGGAAAGCCCATTATCGCCGTGGTGGTTTAGGGGATGTTAAAGTCAAACGACGTTTGGAAAAAGTACTACAAGCAGAATTAGCACCAATTAGAGAACGGCGCAAACAATTTGAAGAAAAACCAGATCAAATTATGGAAATGTTATTTGAATCAAGTAAAAAAGCAAGAGTCATTGCACAAGAAAACCTTAATCAATTAAAAACTGTTTTAGGAATAAATTATCAAAAATAATTTATTATTTAAGCTTGCATAAGTAATTTAATTCATATATACTCATCATTGCGTCGAAAATTGATTAGATTAATTTTTGATGCAAAAAGCTTTGAAATTCAAGATTGCTGGATTTGCCGCTGCGGCAAGTACAGGTAACTTGAACGGAGCTAGTTTGAACAAGATTCAAACGACTAATCTATTTTGCAGCACACCTGGAAGGTTTCACCCAGTAAATGCGCGCTGACGATTGCTGGGTTTTATCATGAAATGGTAACATACACCCGGGGGAGTTGTAAAAAGGATAAGCAGCATAGGAGGTTATAAAATGGCTGTCAATCAAAAAATTAGAATACGCTTAAAAGCTTTCGATCATCAGATATTAGATGAAAGTGCTTCACGCATTGTCGAAACAGCAAATCGCACAGGTGCAAGTGTATCGGGACCAATCCCTTTACCAACCGAAAAGGAAATTATTACAATACTACGTTCGCCTCATAAGCATAAAGATTCACGTGAACAATTTGAAGCAAGAACACATAAGCGCTTAATTGATATTGTTACCCCAAATAATAAAACAATGGAATCTTTGATGAAATTAGAAATGCCAGCAGGCGTAAATATTGAAATCAAGTTATAGACTTTACTAAGGTCAATGTTCGTAAAACGAACCAATAACCAGGAGGAATACAATAAATGAACAGATTTATGCTAGGCAAGAAAGCCGGTATGACACAACTGTTTGATGAAAATGGATTAGTTATCCCAGTTACAGTCATTGACTGTGGCCCTTTAACAGTTGTTCAAAACAAAACAAAAGAGATTGACGGCTATCAAGCAGTCAAAGTTGGTTATGGAAACAACAAAAAAGCAAATAAGCCTACACAAGGTGAGTTTGCAAAAATTGACGTTGAACCAATGCGTGTTTTGCGTGAATTTCAAAATGATGAAGAGTATGAAACAGGTCAAACCTTGAAAGTTGATGAGATGTTTGAAGCTGGCGATCATGTTGATATATCTGGAACTTCTAAAGGTAAAGGTTATCAAGGCAGCATTAAAAGACATGGATTTAGCAGAGGACCTATGGCGCATGGTTCTAAATATCATCGCTCAAGTGGTTCAATGAGCTCTTCGGCTACACCGGCCAAAGTTAAAAAAGGCAAAAAGATGTCCGGACAAATGGGAAATAAACGTTCAACAGTACAGAACTTAGAAGTTGTTCAAGTTGATGGAGAACGTAATATTTTAGTTGTTAAAGGCGCAGTTCCCGGACCAAAAGGCGGATTGTTAGAGATTAAAACATCCGTTAAAAATAGGTAGAGTGGAGGAACAGTATGGCTAAAACAGATTTGTTTAATATAGAAGGCGAAGTTGTTGGCGAAGTCGAATTGAATGATGCCATTTTTGCTATTGAACCAAATGAGGATGTTGTACATAGAATTGTTAAAAATCAATTGGCAAATCGTCGTCAAGGAACAGCAAAAACCAAAACTCGCAGCGAAGTCAGTGGCGGTGGTAGAAAACCATATCGTCAAAAAGGAACAGGAAGAGCACGTCAAGGTTCAATTCGTGCAGCAAATCATGTAGGCGGTGGGGTTATTTTTGGACCAGTACCTCGTGATTATCGCTATACAACCAATAAAAAAATGCGCAGATTGGCGATGAAGTCTGTTCTTTCAAATGCTTTAACAGATTCTAGACTTAAAGTTTTAGATGAATTTGAATTAAATGAAATTAAAACAAAACAAGTTGTGAAGACAATAGATAATTTAAAGCTTGAAGGTTCAACCTTGTTTATCTTAGCTGATAAAAACGAAAATGTTGAAAAATCTGCTAGAAATATCAAAGACGTTAAAACAGCTTTGGTAAATACAATGAATGTATTTGATTTAGTAAAATATAATAATATTGTGTTTACTAATTCAGCTATAAATAAAGTTCAGGAGGTCTACGTATAATGAGAAGTGCATATGATGTTATTATTAAGCCTGTGATCACTGAACGTAGTACTGCGGATACAGCAGAAGGTAAATATACTTTTGCGGTTGCTAAAAATGCTACAAAAACTGAAATTAGACAAGCTTGTGAAAAATTATTCAATGTTCGTGTTTTGAAAGTTAATACACAAAACGTTTCAGGTAAGAAAAAAAGAGTAAATCGTAGTGAAGGCAAAACACCAGACTGGAAAAAAGCCGTTGTAACTATCGATCTTGATCCACAAGAAACTACTTATTTAGTTGAAGGTGGTCAAGAAAAGAAAACTAATAAAAAATATAAAAATACAATAGAGGAATTTGGGTTCGGGCTATAAGGCCGGATCGAAGAAGGAGTGAATAAAAATGGCAGTAAAAAGCTTTCGTCCGACTTCTCCTGCATTAAGACATATGACAGTGGCAGATTATTCTGAACTGACAGATAAAAAGCCTGAAAAAAGTCTTTTAGCAAAGAAGGTAAAAAATAGCGGCAGAAATAATTATGGCCGCATTACAATTAGACATCGTGGTGGTGGCAACCGTCAAAAAATTAGAGTGATTGACTGGACTAGATTAAAAGATGATATTCCAGCAACTGTTAAATCAATCGAGTATGATCCAAACCGTACTGCATTTATTGCTTTGATTCAATATGCTGATGGTGAAAAGTCTTACATTTTAGCTCCAAATGGCTTGAAAGTAGGCATGCAAGTTGTATCTGGAGTAGATTCAGATATTCAAGTAGGAAATACATTACCTCTTAATAATATTCCTGTTGGTACTGTTGTTCATAATATTGAAATGCATCCAGGTCGTGGTGCTCAATTAGTAAGATCTGCAGGAGCTTCAGCTAGTGTTATGGCTAAAGAAGGAAAGTATGCTCAGATGCGTATGCCTTCTGGTGAATATCGCTTAATTCCTTTAACATGTCGTGCAACCATAGGTACAGTAAGTAATATTGAACATGAAAATGTAAAGATTGGTAAAGCTGGTAGAACTCGTCATATGGGTATTAGACCAACTGTTCGTGGTTTGGTTATGAACCCTGTTGACCATCCACATGGTGGTGGTGAAGGTTCAACTTCAATCGGTCTTCCAAGTCCAAAATCTCCATGGGGCAAACCAACTGTTGGTAAAAAGACTCGTAAGAAAAATAAAAAATCAGATAAATTGATCGTCAGAGGACGTAGAAAATAGGAGGTGACATATGAGTCGTTCAAGTAAAAAAGGGTTTTATGTCGAAGACGCTTTGATGAAAAGAATCGAAGCTATGAACGAAAAAAATGAACATAAAGTTATAAGAACCTGGTCACGAGATTCTACGATTTTCCCTGAAATGGTCGGACATACAATTGCAGTCCATGATGGAAGAAAACATGTTCCAGTTTATATAACCGAAGAAATGGTTGGCCATAAATTAGGCGAATTTGCCCCTACTAGAACATATCGTGGTCATGCCAAAGCTGAAAAAACAACAAAGCTTAAATAATTAGCTGAGAAAGGAGGAAATAATGTCAAGAACTTATACAAAAAATGAATTGCAAGAAAATAGAGAACAATTAATAAAAGAATATTATGCTCAAACTCCACGCTCAGCTAAAAAACGCACTTTAACTAAAAAAGAGCGAAAAGTTTTGGGTATTGGAAAAGATAGAGGTGTTGCAAGAATTAATCATGTCCGCCTTAGTCCTTCCAAAGTCAATATTGTAGTTCGTACAATTATAAACAAACCTGTTGATGAAGCTATTGCGATTTTACGTTATACTCCAAAAGCTGCTTCCGAGGTCTTGATTAAATTATTAGAATCTGCAACTGCTAATGCAGTGAATAATTATAATTTGAATCGTGATGATCTATATTTTGTTGATTGTCAAGTTGGTCCTGGTGTTACAATGAAACGCTATATGCCTAAAGGTAAAGGATCTGCAAGTCAAATTTTAAAAAGATCTAGTAATATCACCGTGACCGTTCAAGAAAAAACAGAGGAGGCTATCTAATGGGTCAAAAAGTTAATCCACATGGTTTTCGTGTTGGAGTTATCAAAGATTGGGATACTCGTTGGTATGCCGATAAAAAAGATTTTGCACGTTATTTAGTAGAAGATGCTAAAATTCGTGAGTTTGTTAAAAAAGAAACTGAAAGAGCTGGTGTTTCCAGAATAGAAATTGAAAGAGAAGGTGATGAGAGAACAATCATCACAATTTCTACTGCAAAACCTGGAATTATCATTGGCCGACAAGGTGCAGAGATTGAAGCCTTAAAGAAAAAATTAACGAAAGAGTTCAAACAAACTTTCTTCGTTAATGTGAAAGAAATCAAAAATGCTGATACAGATGCTCAATTAGTAGCAGAAGGTATCGCTAAACAATTAGAAGAACGTGTTTCTTTTAGAAGAGCAATGAAACAAGCTATCACTCGTACGATGAAACAAGGTGCCAAAGGTATTAAAACCATGTGTGCTGGTCGTTTAGGTGGTGCTGAGATTGCTCGTAATGAGAGCTATCATGAAGGTACTATTCCGCTTCATACTTTGAGAGCTGATATCGATTATGGTTTTGCTGAGGCAAGTACCACTTATGGAAAAATCGGTGTTAAAGTTTGGATTTATAAAGGCGAAATTATTCCTTTACCAAAAGCAAATGTAGAAGGAACCGTAACTGAAGGAGGCGAGCAATAATGTTAATGCCAAAGCGTGTTAAATACAGAAGACAACATCGCGGACGCATGAAAGGTAAAGCGCTTCGTGGTAATAAAGTAACTTATGGACAATATGGTTTACAAGCATTAGAACCACATTGGATTACAAGTAATCAAATTGAAGCCGCGCGTATTGCAATTAATCGTTATTTGCGTCGTGGTGGTAAAGTATGGGTTAAAATTTTCCCTGATAAACCAGTAACATCCAAACCAGCTGAAACCAGAATGGGTTCTGGTAAAGGTTCACCAGAGTACTGGGTAGCTGTTGTTAAACCAGGTCGTGTCATGTTTGAATTAGCTGGTGTTAGCGAAAGCGTTGCAAGAGAGGCTTTCCGTCTTGCTTCCCACAAATTGCCAATCAAAACACGTTTTATCTATAGTGAACATCAGTTGTCTGCAGAAGAAATTGCTAAATTCTCTGAGGTTCAGGCAGATGTTGTTGAGCAACTTGAGGAAGAAGCAGAAATGGCTGCTGAAGCATCTGAAGATGCTACAGAATCTACAACTGCTGAAGCTTCTCATGACGAAGAGAAAGAAGCTTAGGAGGTAGCCGATGAAAACAACTGAATTACGTAATATGACTGCCGATGATCTAAATCAAGAACTTGTTGAATTAAAAGAGCAGTTATTTAAATTGAGATTTCAACATGCCACTAATCAACTTGATAATCCTATGGAATTAAAAACTGTTAGACGTGAGATTGCTCGTGTTAAAACTATTTTAAGAGAAATGGAATTAGCGGAAACCAAAGAACAAGGGGATAAATTATGATAGAAAGAAATAATCGAAAACAGAGAGTCGGCACTGTTGTTTCCGACAAAATGGATAAGACGATTACCGTTGCTGTTGAAGAACAAGTTCGTCATCCCTTGTATAACAAATATATTAAACAAACTAAACGTTTTAAAGCTCATGATGAAGCGAATGAAGCTCATGAAGGAGATAAAGTTCGTATCATGGAAACGAGACCTTTAAGCAAAACAAAAACTTGGCGCTTAGTTAATATTATTGAAAAAGCAAAATAATCCGCTGAATAAAGGAGAAATGAAATGATACAACAAGAATCAACTCTAAAATCCGCGGATAATACCGGTGCACGTAAATTACTTTGCATCCGTGTTTTAGGCGGAACTAATCGAAGATATGCCAATATTGGTGATGTTATTGTTTGTTCTGTTAAAGAAGCAATACCAGGTGGTGTTGTTAAAAAAGGTGATATTGTTAAAGCAGTTATCGTACGTACTAAAAAAGGCGTAAGACGTGCTGATGGCTCTATCATTCGCTTTGATGAAAATGCTGCTGTTATCTTAGATGATGATGGCAATCCACAAGGAACTCGTATCTTTGGACCTATTGCCAGAGAATTACGTGAGAAAAATTATATGAGAATTCTTTCTCTAGCACCAGAAGTATTATAAGGAGGCCATGATGAATAAAATGCATGTAAAAGTAGATGATAATGTCTATGTATTACGCGGAAAAGATGCGGGTAAATCTGGTAAAGTTATGGCTGTTTTCCCTAAGACTGGTCAAGTTGTTGTCGAAGGCGTTAATATTGTAATCAAACACCAAAAAGCAAAATCCCATTTAGAGCAAGGTGGCAGAATAGAACAAGCAGGAAAAATATCTGCTTCTAATGTGATGTTAGTATGCCCTAATTGTAAAAAACCTAGTAAAACTGGTTCCCGTTTTGAAGAAATTGATGGCGAAACTAAAAAAGTTCGTTTCTGCAAAGCCTGCGGTTCCACTATTAGCTCAATAAAGTAAGGAGGCAAATTGAATGGCTAATCGTTTAGTAGAACATTATAAAAATGAAGTTGCCCCTGCTTTGATGGAGCAATTTAAATATTCTTCAGTTATGCAAGTTCCTAAATTGGAAAAAATTGTAATCAATATGGGTGTTGGCGAAGCCAAAGAAGACGCAAAGGTTATGGACCATGCTGTTAATGATTTAACTGTTATCAGTGGTCAAAAACCAGTTGTTACTCAATCTCGTAAATCCATTGCAAATTTCCATTTAAGAGCTGGGCAAAATGTTGGTTGTAAAGTAACTTTAAGAAATCAAAGAATGTATGAATTTTTTGATAAATTAGTTAGTGTTGCTTTACCACGTACACGAGACTTTCGTGGTATTAATCCTAATTCGTTTGATGGTCGTGGGAACTTTTCTTTTGGAACTAAAGAACAATTAATATTCCCAGAAATTGACTATGATAAAATTGATAAAATTCGTGGTATGGATATTGTTATTGTAACAACAGCTGAATCAGATGAAGAAGCCAGAGCTTTGTTATCAGGCCTAGGAATGCCTTTTAGAAAATAATGGGAGGAAAGAATGGCTAAAAAATCATTAAAAGTTAAAGCGACGAGAGATCCAAAATTCTCAACTCGTCAACATAATCGTTGCCAGATCTGTGGTCGTCCACATTCTTATATGCGTAAATATGGTATTTGCCGTCTCTGCTTCCGCGAGTTAGCATACAAGGGACAAATTCCTGGCGTACGCAAAGCTAGCTGGTAATTACTGTAAAGGAGAATATTATGCAAATCACAGATCCAATTGCAGACATGCTTACAAGAATTCGTAATGCCGGAAGTGCTGGTCATACGACATGTCAAGTACCGTCTTCTAAATTAAAACGCAGTATTGCCGACATTTTATTAGCTGAAGGTTATATTAAAAATGTGGAGTATAAAGAAGACAATAAACAAGGTGAATTAACTATCACTTTAAAATATTATGATAATAAACCTGTCATTGCTGGTATGAGACGAATCTCAAAACCAGGTTTGAGAATATATGCTCAAGCTAATGAAATACCAACAGTTCTTGATGGTTTAGGAATTGCTTTAATTTCTACATCACAAGGAATTATGACAGATAAAAAAGCTAGAAACGCTGGTATTGGCGGCGAAGTTATGGCTTTTATTTGGTAAGTAAACTCTGAAAAAGCATAAAATATCATTATGCTTCAATCTCAAGAGCAGGAGGAATATATGTCCAGAATAGGTAATAAACCGATTGCAATTCCAGAAGGTGTTGATGTATCGGTAAAAGATAATGAAGTAAATGTCAAGAAAGGCAATATTTCATTAACACAGAATTTTGAATCCCTTATTTCTGTAGAAGTTAAAGATAATCATATTGTTGTAACACGTGCTGATGATACAAAAGAAAGTCGTTCCTTACATGGCTTAACACGTTCTTTAATCAATAATATGGTCATTGGTGTTACAGATGGCTTCAAGAAAACTTTGGAAGTTAACGGTGTTGGTTATCGTGTACAATTACAAGGTAACAAATTGGTGATGAACCTTGGTTTATCACATCCAGTCGAAGTTGTTGCACCAGAAGGCATCACATTTGAACTAGATGGTCCAACTCAAAATAAAATTATTGTTAAAGGTGCCGATAAACAATTAGTTGGCGAAACAGCAGCTAAAATTCGTGCTAAGAGATTACCAGATGCTTATAAAGGCAAAGGTATTAAATATGATTATGAAGTCTTACGTCTCAAAGAAGGCAAGACCGGTGCTTAATTAAGAAAGGATTATAGACGATGATTAAAAAAATTGATAAAAATGAAATTCGTCAGCGCAAACATGCTAGAGTCCGTAAAACATTAAGCGGTACGGCTGAATGTCCTAGACTTTGTGTGTTTAGGAGCCTTTCACATATTTATGCTCAAATCATTGATGATGATAATGGCAATACATTAGTTGCTGCTTCATCTTTAGATTCTGAAATTAAAGATCAGGTAAAGAGCTCAGGTAATTGTGAAACAGCAAAATTAGTTGGCGAATTAATTGCTAAAAGAGCGTTAGATAAAGATATAGATAATGTTGTTTTTGATCGTGGCGGTTATATATATCATGGTAGAGTTGCTGCTTTAGCCGATGCTGCTAGAGAAGCTGGATTAAAGTTCTAAGAGGAGATATTTGAAATGAGTGAAAAACAAAACTTTAACGAAAATCCGAAAAACAATCCTCAAGATAAGGAACGTGGCAATCGCCGTAATGATCGTAGAGGAAGACAACAACGCCGTGAGGATGATGGAATTCAAGATCGCGTTATCCATATAGGTAGAGTTGCAAAAACTGTCAAAGGTGGCCGTAATATTCGTTTTACTGCTATTGTTATCGTAGGCGATGGTAATGGTAAAGTTGGTAAAGGAATGGGCAAAGCTGCAGAAATTCCTGATGCAATCAGAAAAGGCCGTGATGAAGCTAAGCGGAATATGACTCAGCTGCAATTAGCTGAAAATACAATTCCACATGAAGTTACAGGCACTTATGGCGCAGGTAAAGTTATATTGAAACCTGCTGCAGAAGGTACTGGTGTTATTGCTGGTGGTCCAGTTCGTGCTATTTGCGAATTAGCTGGTATCCAAGATATTAAAACAAAATCGATTGGATCTAATAATCCTAATAATGTTGCCAATGCAACTTTACAGGGATTAAGATCATTATTATCACCAAGTGATGTAGCAAAAAAACGCGGCTTATCAGTCGAAGAGCTTTAGTTTGGAGGATTTAATGGCTAAGTTAAAAATTACTTTAAAACGTAGTTTGGTTGGTTGTAATAAAAATCAGAAAGCGACGATTCAAGCTTTAGGTTTATCCAAAATTGGTCAAACTGTAGAAAAAGAAGATAATGCCCAAACTAATGGTATGATTCAAATTGTTAATCATTTAGTAACGGTAGAAGAAGCGTAGGAGGTTATTATGCAATTAAACAATTTAAAATCAGCTCCCAGCGCAAATAAAAATACAAATCGCAGAGGACGCGGAAAAGGCAGCGGAAACGGAAAAACTGGTGGCCGTGGTCATAAAGGTCAAAACGCACGTTCGGGTGGCGGTGTTCGTCCACAATTCGAAGGTGGTCAAATGCCTTTATATAGACGCGTTCCAAAACGTGGCTTTAATAATACAGTTTTCGCAAAACAATATCATGAAATTAATGTTGAAATGCTGAATAAATTTGAAGATGGGACTGTTGTGGATGAAAATTTAATTCACAATTCTGGTGTCTTGACTATTCCTAAAGTTAATGATGGAATTAAAATATTAGGACGCGGTGAATTAAATAAAAAATTAACTGTTCGTGCTAATGCTTTTACTGCATCTGCTAAAGAAAAGATCGAGAATGCTGGTGGCACGGTAGAGGAGGTTTAACATGGGTAGCATGTTTGAAACACTCCGCAATGCTTTTAGAATAAAAGATTTACGTAAAAAACTTGGATTTACTGTACTGATTATGCTTATTTATAGGCTAGGTACAGCAATTCCAGTTCCTGGTATTAGTGTTGAAGCTTTTACAGACTTTTTCAATCGCTTAGGACAATATGGTAATTTTATGCAAACTATTACTGGTGTGACACTGACAGGTCAAACTGTTAGGGCTGTTCCTCTATTTGTTTTAGGTATACAGCCATACATCAATGCATCAATTATCATGCAATTGTTAACATTTGCAATTCCTTCTTTACAGAGTATGTCTGAAGAGGGTGAAGCAGGACAAAAGAAAATTCAAAAAATCACTCGTTTTGTTACGATTGGTTTGGCTTTATTGATGTCTGTAGCTTATTGGTATTCGACTAAATCTGCGGTTGCAAGTATATTGCCACCTGCTCTAAATGCTTTGGTCATCATTTCAAGTTTTACGGCAGGTTCTACATTCATCATGTGGCTTGGTGAACAAATTAACGATCGTGGAATCGGTAATGGTATTTCAATTATCATTTTTACTGGTATTATTAGTGGTTTTCCTAATAATATTGTTACTGTCTATTATAGCTTTATGAAATGGAGTCAAAAAAGCATTATTTTAGCTATTTTAGGGGTTATTTTAGTTCTCTTAGTATTTGTAGCGATTATTACTTTAGTCGTATATATTCAATCTGCTGAGAGAAGAGTACCAGTACAATATGCCAAGAAAGTTATCGGTCGAAAAATGTATGGTGGGCAAAGTACTTATTTACCTATCAAAGTTAATCAAAGTGGTGTTTTACCAGTTATCTTTGCTGTTTCAGTTTTGATGATGCCTTCAACCATAGTTTCATTATTTGGTTTCAATGGTAAAGTAGCTCAATTCTTCTTGAATTTTTCTAATAATCCACTTTATTATATAATCTATGCTTTATTGATCTTCGCATTTACTTTCTTCTATTCATCGATATCTTTTAATCCAGAAGAAATAGCAAGTCGTTGGCAGAAAGATGGTGGTTTTATTCCTGGAATAAGACCAGGAAGATCTACTGCAACTTTTATAAGAAATACTTCACATCGCCTTTTATGGTTTGAAGCCGTATTTTTAATCTTTATTGTCTTGTTTCCGAGTTTATTAAGCTTAATAACCGGATCAAGTCAAAATATCTGGCTCGGTGGAACCTCAATTCTAATTGTGGTTGGGGTTGCAATGGACATCATTACTCAATTGGAAAGCCAGTTGATGATGCGTCATTATAAAGGTTTCTTAGACTAATCTTTGTTCTCTCATTGGCGGTTGCTAAGCAACCGCCTTTTTTTTAGAATTTGTTTCAAAAGTGTACTATAATAAATATCAGTTTTATTGAACCAAATATTTTGGTTCACAAAATTTTTAAACTGAAGGAGGAAATATGCAACTTATTATTTTTGGTGCGCCTGGAGCAGGCAAAGGAACATTAGCACAAAATATTAAAAAGTATAAAAATCATAAGCATATCTCAACTGGAGACTTGTTTAGAAAGCATATTAAAAATCAGACAGAATTAGGCAAAATTGCATCATCTTATATTGATGCTGGTGAACTAGTACCAGATGAAGTTACGGATGATTTGATTTATTCTGAATTAAAATTAATCAAGAAAGATTTTATTCTTGATGGTTATCCAAGAAATATTCATCAGGCACAAAGGCTAGATGAAATTTTAGAAGAACTTGAAATTCCATTAACAGCTTGCGTTTATCTTTCAATTGATAAAAATGTTATTGTTGATCGTTTATTATATCGAGTAGTTTGTCAAAATTGTGGTTTTACATACAATCTCAAAATTGCTCCAACTAAAGTTGAAGGAATTTGTGATAATTGTGGTGGAGAACTATCACATCGTAAAGATGATAGCAGTGATGTTATTATTCATCGTATAGAAACTTATGAAAAAGAAACAGCACCTGTAATTAATTTCTATGAAGAAAAGAACAGTTTAGTGTCTATTGATTGCAGCAAATATGATCTTATTGATAATTTTGAAGATGTTTGGCAGACACTACTTAAAAAGGAAGTAGAAGGATGATAATTTTAAAAAGTCACGAAGAAATTGAATTAATTAAAAAAGCTTGTGAAATAACTAGCTCCTGTTATGAAGTTGTTGAGAAAGCAATTAAACCAGGAATTAGCACATATGAATTGGATCAGTTAATTTATCAACATATTATTTCTTGTGACGCAACGCCTGGTTTTTTAAATTATGGCGAACCTCCTTTCCCTGGCTCTGCTTGCATTTCAATTAATGAAGAAGTTGTTCATGGTATTCCTAAAAAAGATCGTATTATCAAAGATGGCGATATTGTTTCTGTTGATTTGGGAGCTAAATATCAAGGTTATAATGGTGATTCTGCTAGAACTTATTTAGTAGGAAATGTTAAGAAAAAATGGGTTGATTTAGTTGAAGCGGCTGAAGAATCTTTTTGGCAAGGTTTAAAACAAGTAAAAAAGGGAAACCGTTTAGGTGATGTCGGCTTTGCTGTTCAGCGATATTCTGAAATGCATGGTTATGGCGTAATCAGAGAATTAACTGGTCATGGCATTGGTGCTGAGTTACATGAAGATCCTAATGTTTTGAATTATGGAAAAAAGGGTCGTGGAGTTAGATTAGAAGCGGGTATGGTTTTATGTTTAGAACCAATGATCACAGAAGGTGATCGTAATATCCTTATTGCTGAAGACGAATGGACGATTATTACGAGAGATAAAAAAGCAGCAGCACATTATGAAAATACCTTTGCTATCACAGAAAACGGGGTAGAAGTTCTTACTTTAACAGATGTTGAACGTGAAAAATACGCTAAGGAATTAGCGGATTTAAAGGCAACAAAATGGTAATTGATGCTTAATTAATTTCTAAAGGAACTCTAAACGTGAATGAAATTAAATTTGTAGACGAACAAGGTCATATTTCGCTTATACCTATTGATAAGGATTTATTAGAGGATATTCCCCTACAAAAAAAGCTCTTGGCTAAAATGAAATTAGGAAGAGCTTTTGAAAAAAAAGCAAATGAACTATTTGCAGCAGGTTTTATTCATGGCACATTACATTTGGGGATAGGTCAAGAAGCTGCGTCAATTGGAAGCACAATGGCCTTACATTCCAATGATAAAATTTTAACGACACATCGAGGACATCTTGAAGCAATTGGCAAAGGCATGTCAATTGAGTCAATGTATGCAGAGCTATTAGGTCGAGAAAATGGCGTTTCTAAAGGCTATGGCGGTTCTATGCATATGATTGATCCTAGTATTGGCGTAATGCATGCTAATGGCATTGTTGCGGCTAATACACCACTTGCATGTGGCATTGCTTTAGCTTTAAAAAAACAGAAAAAAAATGGTATCGTAAATAGTTATATTGGTGATGGTGGTATGAATGAAGGTTCCTATTCAGAATCTCTGAATTTAGCTTCTCTTTGGGGTTTACCAGTTGTTTTTACAACTATCAATAATACATACGGTATGTCTACTCCTATAGAGGGATCTCATGCAAATCCAGATTTGAGTATGCGAGGCATGGCTTTCTCCATACCAACAATTGATGTTGATGGTAATCAAGTTTTAGCTGTATATCAAGCTATGCAAATGGCAAGAAATTTAGCTTCAAATAATAAACCTGTCATTTTAATTCTCAATACTTATCGTATTTGTGGGCATTCAAGAAGTGATAAAAATTGTTATCGTAGCGATAATGAAATTAAAGCTTGGCAGAAACGCTGTCCTATTGCAATGCTAGAAAAAACTTTGCTCGAAAAAGGGATTATTGATCAAATTGAGTTGCAAAACTTGGAATCAGATATTCAAAAACAAATTCAAATTGCTGTCGAAGCAGCTCAAATTTCTGATTTAGCAAAGGACATTCAATGAAAAGACTATTAAGTATGCGAGAAGCATTGCGTGAAGCTATGCGACAAGAGATGGAATCAGATGAATCTATCTTTATCATGGGTGAAGATGTAGGTGTTTATCAAGGTGTTAATCAAGTCACAGGAAATTTGATTGATATATTTGGGCCGGATAGAGTGATGGATACACCCATCTCAGAAACAGCTTTTATGGGTGCTGCAGTTGGTTCTGCCATGCTTGGTTTAAAGCCAATTGTTGAATTACAGGTAGTAGATTTTATAAGTGTCTGTCTGGATCCATTAATGAATCAAGCAGCTAAAATTAATTTTATGTCTGGCAATCAAATACATGTACCACTTGTACTGAGGGCTGCTTTTGGAGCTGGGCTTGGGGCTGCTGCGCAACATTCGCAATCATTAGAAGCTTTATTCTGTCATATTCCTGGTATTAAAGTTATTATGCCTGCGACAGCATATGATGCTAAAGGCTTATTGGTTTCGGCTATAAGAGATCCAGATCCAATTGTTTTTTTAGAACCGAGACGACTTTACAGCGAAGAAACAAATGTTCCAATTGAAACTTATATAATACCGATAAGCAAAGCAGATATTAAAAGACAAGGCAAAGATTTAACCATTATTACTTATGGCAGCATGTTACCAAATAGCCTTGAATTAGCATCTTTACTAAATGAGAAATACCAGATCGATTGTGAAGTTATTGATTTACGTACTTTACAGCCACTTGATTCGCAGACTATTCTTAAAAGTGTAGAGAAAACAAAAAGGGTTGTTATTATACACGAAGATATAGAATTTATGGGAATTGGAGCAGAAATTGCAGCGCAAATCTCACAAACAGATTTAATTTATAAATTAAAAACACCTATTAAAAGATTTGGAGCAAAATTTTCGCCTATTCCATTTGCTGAAAATTTAGAAGCTGAAACTTTACCACAATTGATAAACATTGAAAAGCAAATACTTGCAATGTTTAGACCGAAATTATAAGATAGAAATGTTGTCTATTTAAGATAAAAAATATTTAGAAAGGACTCTATGGATGGCAAAAGAAGATTTAATTGAAACAAAGGGTATTGTAATCGAGACATTACCTAATACTTTATTTCGCGTCAGATTAGAAAATGGTCATGAAGTGACAGCTCATTTATCTGGCAAATTACGTCAACATTACATTAAAATTCTAACTGGTGACCAAGTTACAGTTGAATTGACGCCTTATGATTTAACTAAAGGCAGAATTACTTGGCGCGGCAAATAAGATATTAAAAAAGTAGATTCGATTGAAATACTACGAATTAAATATTAATTTAGCAAAGTAATTTAGCAAAATCTAAAAAATAGCTTGCTTTTTTTATTTAATTTGATACACTGTTTCAGCGTCGCCTTTAAAGAGGCAATTTTTTGTTGCTACGAGAAAGGGAAGTAATATGAAAGTAAGACCATCGGTAAAACCGATCTGCGAGAAATGCAGAGTGATTAAACGCAAGGGTAGAGTTATGGTTATTTGCTCAGACCCTAGGCACAAACAAAGACAAGGATAATTGAGCTTTTAGCACTCAATTATTATTGAGGACACGAGTACAAGGATGCGGCTGCATCAATCTTATTTAACCGGAGATTGTTGTTTTCCTTCAAAGCGTGTTGTTCAAATTAAAAATTGAATATTAAACACTAAGATTGATGGAGGTGCATTAATGGCACGTATTGCTGGGGTAGATATACCCAATGAAAAGCGTGTAGAGGTTGGACTCACCTATATTTATGGTGTAGGCTTGACAACGTCTAAAAAGGTATTAGAAAAATGTCAAATTAATCCTGATACGCGCGTTAAAGATTTAACAGAAGTTGAAATCACAAATATTCGTGACGTCCTTGAAAATGAATACACGATCGAAGGTGATTTGCGTCGTGAGACTGCAATGAATATCAAACGTTTAACTGATATTGGTTGCTATCGCGGTCGTCGTCATCGTGCTGGACTGCCAGTTCGCGGTCAAAGAACCAAAACGAATGCAAGAACCCGTAAGGGTAAAAGACGTTAGGGGGTAAGAACATGGCAAAAGCAAAAAGAAAAACACGTGTAAGACGTCGCGTTAAAAAGAATGTAGCTAAAGGACAAGCACATATTCATTCTTCTTTTAATAATACAATTGTTACAATTACCGATTTACAAGGAAATGTAATTTCTTATTCAAGCGCAGGTGCACATGGCATGCGTGGTTCTCGTAAGGGTACACCATTTGCAGCACAAATGGCATCTGAAACAGCAGCTAAAGCAGCTGTTAATCAAGGTATGCAAACAGTTGAAGTTTATGTTAAAGGACCAGGATCAGGTAGAGAATCTGCGATTCGCGCTCTTGATACAGCTGGTTTAGAAGTAGTCTTAATCAAAGATGTGACACCTATTCCACATAATGGTTGTAGACCACCGAAAAGAAGAAGAATTTAAAGGAGGATCAATATGGCTAGAGATATGACACCTATCTTAAAAAGATGTAGAGCTTTAGGGATTGAACCTCAAGTGATGGGGATTAATAAAAAATCAAATCGTAATCCTCAAAAAACACGTCGAAAAGAAAGTGAATATGGACGTCAGTTAAAAGAAAAACAAAAAGTAAAATTTGTTTATGGCATCATGGAGAAACAGTTCAGAAATATTTATGATCGTGCTTCACGTATGCAAGGCATTACTGGCGAAAACTTATTACAATTATTAGAATTGCGTCTCGACAATACTGTTTATAGATTAGGTTTTGCAGATACAAGAGCTCAGGCGAGACAATATGTTTCTCATTCACATTTTTTAGTAAATGGTAAGAAATTAAATATTCCATCTGCAACTTTGCGTGTTGGTGATGTTATCACTTTAAAAGACCGTTCTAAAAAATTAGAGCCTTTTAAAGAACTAGAAGATGCAAACGTTCCTGATTGGTTATCCATGAATTGGGATACGATGGAAGCAAAAGTTGTTGGTCTTCCTTCTCGTTCAGATATTGACTTTGAAGTAGAAGAAACATTAATCGTCGAGCTCTATTCTAGGTAATGAATAAAGTTTTTAAAATCGATTAATAAACATAAGGAGGCCTTAATGTTAGAAGAAAAACAACCTATTATCGAATGCATTGAAAATAATGATAATAACTCATATGGCAAATACAGTGTTGAGCCTCTAGAACGCGGTTATGGTACAACCATAGGTAATGCATTAAGAAGAGTTTTACTCTCTTCATTACCAGGTCATGCGGTAACAGCAATTCGTGTTGAAAATGTCTTTCATGAATTTTCCACTGTTCCTGGTGTGATTGAAGACATGACCGAAATTATTTTAAATATTAAAGAAATTCGTGTTAAATTGCATGTTGATGGTCCTAAGACCGTCTTTATCAGCGCGGATGAAGGTTATGTAGGTGAAGTCACAGCAGGTGACATTGTTCACGATGATGAAGTTGAGATATTAAATCCAGATTTAGTGATTGCTACCTTAAACGGTGAAGGCCGTTTATTGATAGAATTAACGATTGATGAAGGAAGAGGCTATTGTCCTGCTGAACGCAATAAATTACCTAATCAGCCAATTGGTGTTATTCCAGTTGATTCTATTTTTAATCCAGTTCGTAAAGTCAATTATAAAGTAGATGATACGCGTGTTGGTCAAATAACCGATTATGATAAATTGACGATGGAAATTTGGACTGATGGCACAATTGAGACTAAAGACGCACTTGATTTAGCTTCACAATATTTGATTGAACATTTTAGTTTATTCTCTGGTTTGGAAAACACAGTAGAAGAAATTGAAGAAGAAGTCGAAGAAGTAGTCGAAGAAAAGAATTTAGTATACGACATCATGATTGAAGATTTGGATTTTTCAGTACGAACCTATAATTGTTTAAAACGTGCTGGTGTTAATACAGTAGGCGACTTAGTAGCAAAATCAGAGTCTGATATGATGAAAATCCGTAATTTAGGGAAAAAATCATTAGAAGAGATCATTTTAAAATTAGATGATATGAATCTAAGCCTGGCAAATGATGAAGCTTAAGAGAGACTACAGGAGGATTTATAATGGCTATAAATAGAAAATTAGGTCGTGCATCAGATGTACGTCGCTCAATGTTGAAAGGCTTAACAACTTCTTTGATTGTTAATGGCAAAATTACAACAACTATGACAAGAGCTTCTGAAGTACAACGCATGACAGAAAAATTAATTACTTTAGCTGTCAAGGAACATCAAAATTTTGATACCGTAGAAAAAGAAGTATCATCTGCAAAACTTGATGGTAAAGGCAAAAAAATATTAAAAACAGCAACTTCAAAGAATGATAATAAATATGATGTTGTTGAACGTGAAATGAAAATGGAAATGGTTCAATTGGATCATCCATCCAGATTAGCTGCAAGACGTAAATTAATTGCAAGTTTAAATGAAATTCACACTGAAGATGGTGAACGTTTTAATACAGTAAATTATTTATTTAATGAAGTAGCTCCAAAATACGTTGATCGCGAGGGTGGCTATACTAGAATAATTAAAATTGGCCCAAGAAGAGGCGATGCAGCAGAAATGGTTATTTTAGAATTGGTATAATTTACGCTTAATCGTATACAGATTTACAAATATCGTATAAACTAAAGAAGCATCCATTTGGATGCTTTTTTAGGATAAAGGAGTTTATTTGAATGCCTAATTCTAGAAAACCATTGTCAAATGAAAATGGCATTAATCAGTCTAATAATATAGATGTATTAGAATTACAAAAACAAACCATACTTGAAAAAGAAGCATTCGTTCAGGTCAAAGATGTGACCTTTTCTTATTATTCTGAATTTCAAGATAATACGGATAGTGCCTTGAATCACATTTCTATTGAAGCTCTGACAGGTCAACATATAGCTATTTTAGGGCGTAATGGATCTGGTAAATCAACGATGGCTAAATTGATTAATGGATTATTATTACCTGATCAAGGTGAAGTTTTGGTATTAGGAAAAAATACTGCAGATGAAGATGAAATTTGGTCAATTAGACAAATTTGTGGCATGGTATTTCAAAACCCAGATAATCAAATAGTTGGTACAACTGTAGAAGAAGATGTTGCCTTTGGACCTGAAAATCTAGGTGTTCCTTCTCCAGAAATCAGAATAAGAGTCGATGATGCTCTAAGTGAAGTTGGTTTATCTAACTATGCGATACAAGCACCTAGTTCCTTATCTGGCGGACAAAAACAAAAACTTGCGATTGCCGGAATTTTAGCGATGAAACCTCAGTGTATCATTCTTGATGAAGCTACTTCTATGCTTGATCCACAAGCAGCCAAAGACCTAATGGAATTAATTTCTACATTGAAAGAAGAATATAATCTGACCATTTTAGATATTACTCATGATGTAGAAAATGCCATTTCGGCAGATTATATTTATGTTTTGCAACAAGGTGAAATTCTTATACAGGGAACACCACGCGAGGTTTTTTCAAAATCTGGAAAAGTATTATCGGCAGGTCTAGAACTACCAAAACATTTATTGACGCTCTATTCTTTGATGAATCATTATTCTTCTGAGACTTTAAGTCTTTTATCTAAACAATTTTCTGAGGGAATATTTTCTGTTAATGATACGGTCAAAGCTATTCAATTTTTAATGACTCAGCCATTAATGAAAACTGTTCCAGATGATTCTACTGAAAATGAAGAACATTCTAATAACGAGTATCCAGAAAAATCTGTTATTTCAGTGCAGGATCTGAGTTTTTCTTATCAAAAAGATTCTGAACATGAAGTTCAAGCTTTAAAACATATAAGTTTTGAGATTAAACAAGGTGAATTAGTCACCATTATAGGACATTCTGGTTCAGGAAAATCAACTTTAATTTCTCATCTAAATGGCTTGACAATACCTCAAAAAGGTAAAGTCTTGATAGGTGATTTAACTACCTCTGAAAAGAAAAACATTCCTGCTATTAGAAAACAGGTTGGACTTTTATTCCAATATCCAGAGCATCAACTTTTTGAAAATACCGTTTATGAAGATATAGCTTTTGGGCCTAAACAATTTAAAATACCAAAAGAAGAGATGGAAAGAAATATTAAAAAAGCCATAAAAATTGTTAATTTAGATGAAGAATTACTTACGAGATCTCCTTTTGAATTATCAGGGGGGCAGCAAAGACGGGTTGCTATTGCTGGAGTTATAGCAACAAATTGTGATATTTTTGTTTTAGATGAGCCTGCTGCTGGTTTGGATCCTATCGGTAAAAATGAAATTTTTTCTTATATATCAGAATTGCGTAAAACGGGAAAAACAATCATTTTGGTATCTCATGATATGAATTTAGTAGCTGAAATTTCGGATCGCATTTTGGTTTTACAGGAAGGTGAATTACAGGCTTTTGATACCAGAGAGAAGATTTTTTCTGATCCTAAATTACTTAAAAAAGCAGGTCTAGCAGAACCAGCTGTTTACCATTTCTCAAAAATTTTATCAAATGAATTTTCTACTGATTTAATTGGTTTTACGGCAGAAGATGTAAAAATAAAATTGTTAAAATTTCTGCAAGATAATAGCCTTGATAATATAAATAGAAAAAATTTTGAAAAGGGAACAAAAAATGCATGATCAAATCCTGTTAGGAAAATATTATCCTGGTAATTCAATATTGCATCGTTTAGATCCGCGTACAAAATTTATTTTGATGCTTGTTTTAATGATTACTATATTGATACCTCGCACAGCATTTCCTTTAATTTTAATCTGTGTTTATTCTTTTATAATGATGCTTATTTCAAAGGTTCCAATAAGAGAGATACTCAAGAGTTTAAAAAGTGTTATCTTTATTCTTTCTTTTGCTTTTTTAATTAATCTTTTTACAGGTAAAGGTGAAATTATATTTCAATTTTATTTTTTGAAAATAACAGAAGAAGGATTAAAAAATGCAATCATTATGTCTTCTCGTTTAATTTTTTTAGTCCTTGATACAACATTATTACTTACATTAACTACAACAAGCTTGCAATTGGCTGATGCAATAGAAAGTTTATTAAAACCATTAAAAATTTTTCATGTTCCTGCTCATGAGATAGCAATGATGATTTCGATTGCTCTTCGTTTTGTTCCAACTTTAATGGAAGAAACAGATAAAATTATTAAAGCTCAAAATTCTAGAGGTGCTAATTTTGATGCAGGGGGATTTTTCACAAAGATCAAAGGCTATGTATCTATAATTGTGCCACTTTTTGTAAGTAGTTTTCGTCGCGCATCTGAGTTGGCATTTGCAATGGAAGCTCGTTGCTATCGTGGTGGTGAAGGACGAACCAAATTAAAAGAATTAAAATATAGTAAACTGGATTTAGCTTTTACGATGGTTTTCTTATTGGCTTGTACAACAATTTTAATAAGTCATTATCAATTCGCAAATTTGTTATAATAAGATAAAAAGTTTTGGAGGCGAATATGTCTATTTTTCTCGGTGTAGATATCGGTGGTTCAAGCATAAAATATGGAATCGTTTCATTAGATTATAAATTATTAGCTGAAGGATCCATTCAAACACAAGATAATCAAGAAACAGCAGATCAAATTACAGAAAATTTAATAGAAGCTTGTCTTGATTTATTAGCAGATAATCATTATCAAAAAGAAGATGTCATGGCTATGGGGGTAGGTGTTCCAGGTACGATTATTAATAAAACAGGTATTTATGAATTTACTGGTAATTTACCATTTCATCATTATCCTTTAAGAGAAAAATTATCAAAAACATTTAAATGTCCCATCTATTTTGGCAACGATGCCAATTTAGCATCTTTGGCTGAAAGCCGAATTGGAGCGGGTCAAGGCGCGATGAACTCTGTTACCTTAACTTTAGGTACAGGTATGGGTGCAGGTGTTATTTTAAATGATCGCGTTTATTCAGGCTTTAATGAAACGGGTTGTGAATTTGGTCATATTGTGATGCAAATTGATGGTATTCCATGTACATGTGGACGCAAAGGTTGTTTTGAATCCTATGTATCAGCAACGGCGCTAATACGACAAACTAAGGAAGCAATCAAAGACAATCCAGAATCTCTTTTGGCGCAAGAAGCTAAGGAAGAAAAAATTTCAGGAAGAACAGCTTTTAATGCTTGGCGTAAACATTGTCCAATCGGTACGAAAGTAGTCATGAATTATACAAAATACTTAGCTATTGGTATTGCAAATGTCATAAATTCTTATATGCCTGAAGTTGTCATTATTGGAGGAGGAATTAGCAATGAAGGACAAGACTTGATTGACTTGTGCCAAGAAGACGCGATTAATCAATCTTTTATTCATGGAGATGTAGCCAAACCTCAGATAGTTTTAGCTACCTTAGGTAATAAAGCGGGTACTTTAGGTGCAGCCTTATTTGCTGATGACTGTTTAAAAGATGGTCTCAAATATTAATGATAAGAATATTGAAGGAATGATGTTGAAGAATATTGCATTAAAATTATCTTTTGATGGGTCTTGTTTTCATGGATGGCAATATCAAGAAAATGCTTTATCCGTGCAAGAAGCTTTACAAGATTCTTGGTATCAGTTAACAGGTGAAAAAGTCCAAATGATAGGTTCTAGTCGTACCGATTCTGGTGTTCATGCAAAAGGTCTGATTGCCAATTTCTCTACAGCTACCTCAATACCTACAAATAAGATACATTTGGCTATCAATACCGTTTTACCTGATGGCTTAGCAGTTAATATAGCAAAAGAAGTTCCGCCAGATTTTAATGCCCGTTTTGATTCAATTGGTAAGCATTATTCGTATTATTTTTTTATACAAAAATACAAACCTACTTTTTTAAGAAATATGGTCGCCTTAATTAATCAAGATTTAAACTTAACTGAGATGTATGAAGCAATACCTTATTTAATTGGAGAAAAAGACTTTAATGCTTTTATGGATCAAGGGTCACCAGTTAAAAATACAGTGCGCACAATTCATGGTATTAATCTTAAAACACTTTCAGAGAATATATTAGAAATAAATGTATTTGGCGACGGTTTTCTCTATCATATGGTAAGGATTATTGCAGGCACACTATTATACGTTGGAAATGGTAAAATAAAGAAGGAAGATCTGCCGTTTTTAATTGCAGATAAAGATCGTAAAAAACTTGGTAAAACAATGCCTGCTCAAGGGTTATTTTTAAATAGAGTTTATTTTCAAAAAGAATTATTCGGAGATGATAGCCAGGAGGATTTTTTAAAGGCTGCATCGCAAAAGGATGGAGATTATGATGAAAAATAATTGGAATTTAAGAACCAACATGACAATGTTAACAGATTTCTATGAGTTAACGATGATGAATGGCTTTTTAAAAAATGGAATGAAAGATAGACTAGCTTGCTTTGATTTATTTTTCAGATCTGTTCCAGATTCAGGTGGTTTTGCAATATGTGCTGGTCTTCAACAAATGATAGATTATTTACAAGATTTAAAATTCGATGAAGAAGATATTGCTTATTTAGAAGGACTCAATGTTTTTGAAAAAGAATTTTTAGATTATCTTAAAGATTTTAAATTTTCTTGTGATGTTTGGGCAATTGAAGAAGGGGTTCCCATTTTTCCAGACGAACCTATCGTTAAAGTGATTGGCCCTCTCATGCAAACTCAAATGATAGAAACAATGCTTTTAGTTACGATTAATCATCAAAGTTTAATTGCAACAAAGAGCTCACGCATTGTTCGAGCCGCAAAAGATAGACCAGTTATGGAGTTTGGAGCTAGAAGAGCACAAGGCTATGATGCCTCAACTCTTGGTGCTAGAGCTGCTTATATAGCTGGGGTGTCAGGAACTTCAAGTACTATTGCGGCACAACAATTTGATATACCGGCATTAGGAACTATGGCACATAGTTGGGTTCAATCTTTTCCTACAGAATATGATGCTTTTGTAGCCTATGCTAAAGGTTATCCAGATAATACGCAATTATTAGTTGATACCTATAATACTTTAAATTCAGGTATTCCAAATGCAATTAAATTGGCAAATGAAGTTTTAATACCAAACGGTAAACGCTTAAAAGCAATTCGCATTGATTCCGGCGACTTAACTTATTTGACAATAAAAGCTAGAAATATGCTTGATGCTGCAGGTTTACAAGATTGCAAGATTACAGTTAGCAATTCGCTGGATGAATATTTAATTCGCGACTTGTTGGTGCAAGGTGCTGAAATAGATAATTTTGGGGTGGGCGAAAGATTAATAACATCAAGATCAGAACCTGTCTTTGGTGGTGTATATAAATTATCTGGAATTGAATTAGAAGATGGTGAATTATCTCCACGCATGAAAATATCGGATAATCCAGGTAAAATTACAAACCCTGGAGCAAAACAAGTATGGCGTTTTTATGATAAAGATACAGGTTATGCTTTGGCAGATCTTATTACATTAGACGATGAAGAGATTGATCCAAATCATGATTATGAAATCTTTGATCCATATCATACTTGGAAAAGAAAAACCTTAACTAATTTTAATGTGAAAAAATTATTAAAACCGATTTTTGTAAAAGGTGAATTAGTATATCAAGAAAAAGATTTAAAAGACATTCGAGATTTTTGTACGGATCAATTAAATAAACTATGGGATTCAATCAAACGTTTTGAAAATCCTCAAACTTATTATGTTGATCTTTCGCAAAAACTTTGGGATTTAAAACAAGAATTCCTAGATGAACATAAACAATAAAAAGAAGAAAATAAGGAGAAAAATATGTCCACAGAAACAGTTAATATTAGAATTACAATGACGGATCAATCCAGCATGACTTTAGAATTATACCCAGATATTGCACCTGAAACCGTAGAAAATTTTTTGAAATTAGTTAATGATAATTTCTATGATGGCTTGATATTTCATCGTGTCATTGAAGGATTTATGATACAAGGTGGTTGTCCAGATGGAACAGGTATGGGAGGACCAGGTTGGGCGATAAAGGGAGAGTTTTCAATGAATGGTTTTGATAATCCTCTTAAACATGATCGCGGTGTTATATCTATGGCGAGAGCGATGGATCCAAATTCAGCTGGTTCTCAATTCTTTATAATGCATGAGAATTCTCCACATTTAGATGGTCAATATGCTGCTTTTGGCAAATTAATTGAAGGAATGGATACTTTAGATAAAATTGCAACTGTAGCTACAGATTTTCAAGACAAACCTTTAGAAGAGCAAAAAATTGAGAGTATTAGAGTTATTGATTAATCCATAACTCTCAAGCTAGAAGATATTATGTCTTTGGGAAAGGAAACAATTATGACAGACAAAAAAGTAGCTGTTTTAATGGCATCAGGTTTTGAAGAAGTTGAAACTTTGAGCATAGTTGATTTTTTGAGAAGAGCTGATATTTCTGTTGATATGATTGCTGTTTCTGATGATTTAAAGGTAGTAGGCTCTCATAATATTCCAATTTATGCAGATTTTTTTCTGGATGAATTAGAAACAAATTCTAATCAATATGAGATGATTGTTTTACCTGGAGGTTTACCAGGGGCTACTAATTTGAGAGATAATGAAATTGTTATTAATTTAATTAAAAATCAAGTAAAACAGGAACGATATGTTGCAGCGATTTGTGCTGCTCCAATTGTGCTAGCTAGGGCTGGATTATGCCAAAATAAAAGAGGAACAAGTTACCCTGGTTTTGAAAAAGAATTAGACTTTGATCAATACTTAGAAGAACTTGTTGTTCAAGATGATAAAATTATTACTTCACGTGGACCTGCTACAGCTATATATTTTGCTTTGCATTTAATTGAAGTTCTAGCAGGAAAAGAAAAAAGGGATGAAATTGCAAATGGTTTGTTAATTCCTTTGCTTGAAGAAAATATTAAAGAATCTTGATTTTTAATAGCTTGTTAAGTGACATAAAGAATGAACATGAACATTGAAACAAGAAAAAATGAAGGTATAAAGATGAGCTTAATTGGCATCTTTATTAATTTTATCTTATTTGTTGCAAAGTTAAGTGTTGGTATTATGGCTAATAGTATTGCGATGAAAGCAGATGCAATTAATAATCTATCCGATTTTGCATCTGCCATTATTCTCCTAATTAGCTTTTATATTTCTAGTAGGCCAGCAGATCAAGAACATCCGTTTGGCCATGCTAGATTTGAATATATTGCATCTACCATTGTATCGATGATCATTGTCTTCATTGGCTTTCAACTTGGAAGCTCTTCACTTGGCAAAATTAATAATCCTGAAATAGTTAAAACAGATATATTTTTCTATATCGTTTTTATTTTGTCTATCATTGTTAAGTCTTATCTATATTATCGCTATAAGAAAGAAAGCAAAAAATTGGATTCACCTATTCTAATGGCTACAGCAAAAGATAGTTTTTCTGATATTATTTCAACGGCTGGTTTATTTGTTTCTATTTTATTCGGTCAATTTTTTAACAAAGCCGTAGATGGTTATATTGGTTTTCTTATTTCTATTTTTATTGTATATACGGGAATTTCAATTTTATTTAAAACATCAAATCGTTTGCTGGGAGTCAAGGCAGATAGTAAATTAAGAAATGAAATCAAACAATTTATTCGGGATCATGATGGAATTTATGGTGTCCATGATTTAATCATTCATGATTATGGTGTTCAAAATTATTTTGCTAGTGTTCATGTTGAAGTAAATGCTGCAGATGATATTAAAGTTTCACATGAATTAATAGATCATATTGAAAGAGAAGTTGCATTTAAATTTCATATCAATATCGTTTTACATATGGATCCTATAGATTTACATGATGATAAGAAGGATCAAATTCAATCCGAACTCGTTGCTATACTTGAACAAATTGATAGTCATATCAGCATGCATGATTTCCGCATTCTAGCAGATGGTGATCAAAACAAAATAATTTTTGATTTAAAAGTCAGAGATGGGTGTAAATTATCTAATCAAGAAATTCGACAAAAAATAACAGAGGAGGCTCATCAAATAGCTCCTCAATATACCTGTTATATGGATATTGACCGAAATTATGAAGTGGATATAGCAAAGGTCCCTTTTAAACAAGATATCAAAAAAAAGTAGTCAGAATTTGATATTTTATTTTCTATATTGACCATTTCCCATAACAATAAATCTTTCTGAGGTTAATTGCTTAATACCCATAGGCCCTCTGGCATGTAACTTTTGAGTGGAAATCCCTATTTCACCACCAAAACCAAATTCTCCCCCATCAGAAAACCTAGTACTAGCATTTAAATAGGTGACAGCGGAATCAACTTCATTTAAAAACTTTTCAGCATGATTTAAATCTTTGGTTAAGATGGCATCAGAATGATGAGTGCCATATTGATTGATATAATTAATAGCTTGTTCAATATTATCGACTTGATGTAATAAAATTTCTTTTGCTAAAAACTCATGTCCAAAATAATCATCACCATCAAAATGGACAGCGTTCATGCTTTTATCATTGATTTGAAGATTTAAATTATCAGCAAGAATAGAACTAAGATGGATGATGACATCATTAGCTAAAAGTGCATCAATAACAGGCTTTACAAAATCGATTTTATCTTTATCAAATAAAAGACATTCGACTGTATTGCAAGTGCCAGGCCTTTGAGTTTTAGCATTTAAAATAATCGGAATCGCTTGTTCTTCATCTGCATTATAATCAATGAAAATTTGACATGTACCTGCACCGGTCATGATTATAGGAATCGTTGCTTTCTTTTGCATAGCTTCCTTGAGACCTTGGCCTCCTCTTGGTATTAAGACATCAATATATTTATCTTGTACAATTAATTCATCTAAAGTTTCATGTTTTGTATCCTCAATTAATTGGATGGCATGGTCTGGAAGGCCTAAAGGTTTTCCTACTCGATTAAATAAATCTGCTAAATATTTATTAGAATGAATAGCAGAAGAAGAACCACGAAGAATTGAGACATTAGAAGATTTTAAACATAAACCTGCTGCATCGATGGTGACATTGGGTCTTGATTCATAAATGATAGCAATAACACCTAAAGGAGCGCGAACCTTTTGCACCTTTAAACCATTTTCCAGATTAAACCCTTCAACAATTTCACCGATTGGATCAGGAAAACTAGCAATCACTTTTAAAGAATCAGCCATGCCTTCAATACGAGAGTCAGTTAAAGTTAAGCGATCAATTAAAGCCTCACTTAAATTATTTTTTTTACCGTTTTCTATATCGATTTGATTAGCAGCTTTAATATCTTCTTTTTCTTGTATTAAAGCATCAGCAACAGCCAATAAAATTTTATTTTTTGTTTCAGTAGATAGTTTTCTCATTGCTGAAGTGGAAGTAGAAGCATTTTGACAAATATTGATAATCATATTTCCTCCAATTTTGTAATTAATTTATTTTAAAATTGTTGCCGAATTGCTTTGTTATTTTTAATAAAATAACATTCTTTTAATCAGTTTTGGCCATATTGTCACTATGAATAACGACATTTGAATATTGGTAACCAAGGATTTTTTTTATTTTATTTGTATGTTCTCCCATAATTTTTTTTATATCGGTATTAGAATAATTAACAATACCGATTGCAATTTTTTCTGTATCATAAATTAATTGTACAACAGAACCACGGTCAAAGCGTCCATCAACACGAATAATACCTGCAGGTAATAAGGATTTACCTTTTAATATAGCCTTATATGCTCCTTTATCTAAATGAATATAACCAGATAAAGTTGTAGCATATCGTAGCCAATATTTTTTGGCATTCAGTGCAGGTTTCTCTGCAAAAAAATGTGTACCAACAGCTTCACCATGTACTGCACGAGTAATGTTATGTGGATCTTCACCAGATGTAATAATTAAATCTGTACCATTGGACAAAGCCATCTCTGCAGCTTGCAATTTTGTGATCATACCTCCAGTACCAAATTTTGAACCTGGTAAACCGGCTTTAGATTTGAGCTCGTCATCTACAACATGAACGGTTTTAATTAATTTAGCATTAGGATTTATTTTTGGATTTTCATCATAAAGGCCTTCAATATCAGAAACAATGACGATTAAATCAGCATCTATTAAAGCAGCCACTAAGGCTGAAAGTGAATCATTATCTCCTAACTTTATTTCTGCTATGCTCACAGAATCATTTTCATTAATAATAGGTAAAATCTTTTTATCTAATAATAATTGACATGTGTTTCTAGCATTTAAATATCTTGTTCGATTAGAAAAATCATCACGTGTTAAAAGTAATTGAGCAATCGTATGATCAAATGCAAAAAACAAACTGGAATATAATTGAATTAAAGCAACTTGGCCAATGGCAGCTAAAGCTTGATGCTCATCAATTTCGGTGGGTTTATGATTTATTTCGAGAGCACCCATGCCAGCTGTCACTGCTCCTGAAGTAACAAATACACATTCATAATCATCATCAAGTAATAAAGAAATTTCTTTAACAATTTGTTTGATTTTTTGAATATTTAAATTTCCATCTGAATGAGTTAAAGTTGAACTACCAACTTTAATTACGACTCTTTTATATTTTTTCATGACAGTTTCCATCTTTATATTTTTGCATAAATTTGATTTTTTATTCAGAGATTATAATATATCAGAAATCAATGCCTAAGAGATAGCAAATTCTCCAATTTCATAATCCATCCAATAGCCATTATCATCCTTGATAGCAATACAATTATTATAAAAGATTGCTCCATCACCACTACGCCATTTAACGGCATCAAACATTAATTCTTGATTTGAAGGCTTGGAATCTTGCCCATTTGACTCTGATTTACGGATACTTAATATTATACCATCTTCCCAATAGAGATCTTTATCATTAATATAACCTTGTTCAACAAAATCATCATAATTACCCAATAAAAAAGTAGGGGATGAATCCATTTTTTGGATATATTCATCCTCAGTTAAAAGGTAAGCTATGACATTCATTTCAGTCTGATTTAAATTACCAGGTGCATCAACTAGATCTAATCCAATGTAATTAATGTCAAAATTAAGTCCTTCATCGTCTTTTAAAATATCGCTAAAGACCTGTGTATAAAGGTTGACGATATTAGCATATTCATTATTAGTTGAAGAAGTAGCTTTAACCTCAGTGACGTCTACAAGTATTCCTGGATAGCTTCTTAATTCGTTACCAGAATAAATAATCTCTAATGACATACCATTTTTTAGATGATTCAAATCAGAAAGTTTGTCATCTAGATAGATTTTAGCGTCTTTAAAATCTGCTAGGTGTATACCCGTATCGCCTTTTCCAGCGAGTAGATACATAGCTTCTGTCTTTTTGATGAAATTAACCGATAACGTTTCTTGCTCCATAGGCTCGCTTTTGTTTTTTTCTTTCGTTCCTATTGTCTCTTCGGTCGTATTTTTTGTTGGTGAAGGTATCTTTGATTCCTCATATTGACTTGCGTTATTACCTAATTCTATGGGCTTATTATGGCTGCCACAAGCCGTTAATACTAAACTTAACATGATTAGGATTGCTAACAACAGTGTTTTCTTATTCATGGTTTTCTCCCTTGCTATATTGTTAGACTTTGGGTAGATTCTTGCAATTTACGATTTATATTTTACTTATTTTCTCATAAGATGACTTACCTGTCGAGAGCATTGAATAGATACGATTACATTGTATAGATCAATAGCTTTGCAATGTTTTTTGTGCTGATACTTCTCCCAATCATTAGGCTTTTTGAAAAGATGACGAGCATCAAAATATAAAAAAACAAGAAACACAAAACGATATTTGGAAATTACATCCAAACGATATTTGGAAATTACATCCAATTACAAATTTTATATTGACTTATAAATTTAATACTTGTATTATAGTTTTATTGAAATATAACACAATTTCATAAGACTGGTTTTGAGACGATATGGAGGTGATTTTTTTGAAGAATAATGCATCAGAAACGTATATTTTAGGAGATCTGGTTTCTTTCGTACAAGGTGTAAATTCAGCTCGTGCCGAGAAGCAATATGGCTTAGTCGATGTTATATATTACGATCAAGCTTCGTTTGAAAGGGACTATAATCATGAGGATGGTTTTGTTGAAGCAATCGCTAAGTCATCATTCAATGATTATTCTTTAAATGAAGGTGATGTTATTATTAGCAATGCATTAAGGCAAGCGACTATGGTTGGAAGGTCTAATGTTGGAAAAGTTCCTTCTATCAATTTTACCAAGGTAATTTTTAGAGACGCCACAATCGACAAGAAATATTTTCTTTATCTCTTTAACAATCATAGCTCGGTAAAGCGTCAAAAAGAACGAGAAGTACAAGGAAATATTATTCCGAAAATTCCCATCAAGGCCTTGAATGATTTAAAAATACCAATCGTCTCAATGGATGAGCAAATAAAAATTGGTCGTATATACATCGATACTCTTAAATTACAAGCCAAATTAAAGAGGTACTCAGAACTGATAGAACAATTCACCAATGGTGTACTTGAAGAAACGATAAAGGAGGACGAAAATCATGAATAGTCCAATTAAAAGCCAATCTGAATTAGCGTTTGAAAAAGAAGTTATTGAATACCTAACACAAATTGGTGGTGTAAAACAATGGGAATATAAAGAAAAAATTAAAACAACAGATCAGCTCTGGGATAATTTCAAACATATTCTTGAGCAAAATAACCGTGCAAGACTGGACTATCCCTTGTCGATTACCGAGTTTAATCAAGTGAAAAAAATCATTACAGCCATTGAAACACCATATCAAGCAGGTCAATTCCTTTATGGAGTAAATGGCGTATCAGAAATTGAAGTTGATTTGGATAATGGAAGGCATGTTTTTCTTACAGTTTTTGACCAAGCACAAGTTGGTGGAGGTAATACTGTTTATCAAATAGTGAATCAGATAGAACGTCCTAAAGTAATGGATGGTAAACAAGATCGCCGCTTTGATGTGACAATGTTGATTAATGGTCTTCCTATTTTGCAAATTGAATTAAAAAAAGCGCTACATAGTACCACTGAATCTTTGAATCAAATGGAGCAATATATTGCTGAAAAACAGTACAGTGGTATTTTCTCTACTTTGCAACTTTTGATTGCAATGACACCATTTGATATTCGCTACATGGCGAACACGACTTTGAATGATTTTAATCGAGCTTTTGCTTTCAATTGGCAAGATGAAAAAAATGCGTATCCTGTACGCTCCTGGAAAACTTTTGCAGATCAGGTTTTATCTATCCCTATGGCTCACGACATGGCGACGCGCTATATGATCTTAGATGGGACAAAAAATAAAGAGTGTATCAAAGTGATGAGACCTTATCAGGTATATGCTACAAAACGTGTTTTAGATAAAGTTCGTAAATTTGACTTTAATGATACCGATGGCAAATTAGGCTATATTTGGCATACCACAGGTTCAGGCAAAACCATCACCAGTTTCAAGACAGCTTGGCTCGCCAGTCGCATGTCAAATGTGGATAAAGTTATTTTCTTAGTTGACCGTATTGCTTTAACGAACCAGACTTCGGATGCGTATAAAGCCTATGATCCAGTTGCTGGTTTTGAGGGAAAGACTGGCGTTGTTAGTGATACGGCCAATGTTTCTGATTTACATCGTAAACTGACAAAGAAGAGCGATAAAAATATCATCGTCACCAGTATTCAAAAAATGTCCCGCTATGTTTCACGTGATACCTTCAAAAAACTGAATGAAAATATTTTGTTTATTGTAGATGAAGCGCATCGTTCAACTGGTGATGGCTCTGAGAATAACGAAGGAATGTTAAAGGCAATCCGCAAAGCCATTCCGAACTCTGCATGGGTGGGGTACACCGGAACACCAAAATTTCCAGAAACACGAGAAATCTTTGGTGAATTACTACATGCTTATACGATTAAAGAAGCCATTGCAGATAAGAATGTCCTTGGATTTAATGTGGAGTTTAAAGAAACAATTAAAGCACCTGAAAATCCAACTGAAGAAGATATAGATGATAATATCAAAGGTTCAGTTTATGACGAACATCCAGATCATGTAACAAAGGTGGTTGAAGATATCTTTGAAAACTGGAAAAAACGTTCCAACAACCGCAAGTACAATGCGCTATTAACTGTTCATGTCGGTGGTAATAAAGCTAGTACGCCAAGAGCAATGGAATACTTCGATAAGTTTGCAGAAATTAATGCCAGAAAATCAGAGGAAGATCGATTAAAAGTAGCGGTGAGTTTTTCTGTGGATACGTCAAATAGTGTGTATCAACAAAAAACGAATGAAAACTTGCATCATGCGATTATTGTTTACAATGAACTCTTTGGGACAGATTATGATATGCAAACGGTGAAACAATACACTGAAGATTTAACGAGACGCTTAAACAAGACAGCTGATGATGGAAACTACTTGGATCTGGTTATTGTAATAGATCAACTTTTAACAGGTTTTGATGCTCCTGAACTCAATACGCTTTATATCGATCGTACATTGAAAGGCAAAAATTTAATTCAAGCCTATTCACGAACGAATCGCATACATAATTCGGTTGACAAACCATGGGGAAATGTTGTCAATTATCGTTGGCCAGTTCAAAATGAATATGAGATGAATAAAGCTTTCGCCATTTATTCTAATCGTGCCTCTGCATACGAACAACTTTCTTTAGAGGATTTAAAAGCAGGCAATGAAGAGTCTGGTATTATATCAAAGCCTTTCAGCAAAGTACAAGCAGAAATGCAAAACGTCATTAAAAAACTAGCTGAATTAACAGATGACTTTATTGGGCTTCCACCAAGCGAAAAAGAGAGAGACGAAGTTTTTGATAAACTAAAAGAATACAATAGTTTACTGAGTCAATTGAAGCAATATCCAACTGATGATATGGGAAACCCTATCTCAGCTTATGACAATCCAGAAGAGTTCTATAAACATTTAGGCATCACTGAAGAACAAGAAATCATTTTAACTACTGTGATTGCCGGCGAACTTAAGACATTGAGAGCAAAACGTGATGATATTGATATTTCTCAAGTTAATCTAGATATGGTGCATATTCATGAGGTAAACATCAACTATGATTATCTGATTGACTTAATTGCTAAGATGGCAGATGAAGTTCATGAGAATCAAATGGAACAGGCAGCAGCAACGAAAGAGGAAATTCATTTAGAACTTGCAAAATCTGAAAATGATAAAGAAAAATCTAAAATACGAAATTTTATCACTAAGATTTTTAATCGAGAATTTATCTTTGGTAAATATCCGGCGCCACGTAATGTTGAAAAAATGAATCAAGCAATGGATCAAGCGCAAAAAGATTCAAATATAAAATTGCTGACTGCTTTTATTCGTAAATGGGGAATTGATAATAGCGTCAAGCCCAAAGAACTTGAAAGTCTCATTCAAAAGCATCGAGTAGGTAAAGAAGACATGGATAAGCAAGGGGAATTAACTGCTATTATGAATGATGCGAGGTCCGATTACAAAGAGATTGCAGCAGATGACATCAGAGCTCTTTCATGGGTGAGATACCGTATTAAGTTCCGAAGTGCTTTTTATGATATGGCTGATGAGATAAAAAAGGGAGAATAGCATATGGCAAATAATAAGAATGAATTAGAGTTCTTAATATATGGATCAGATGAAAGAGTTGAAGTCTTGATTCAAGACGAAACCATATGGGCTACCCAAAAATCAATCGCAGAACTTTTCGGAGTTGATAGAACTTCAATTTCTCGACATTTGAAAAATATTTTTTCTACGGGTGAACTTGATGAAAAAGTGGTTAGTGCAAAAATTGCACATACCACCGAACATGGAGCTATTGAAGGAAAAACGCAAACGAATACAGT
>DIRM01000018.1:84396-84928 GCA_002427545.1 Mageeibacillus sp. UBA5436
ATTACAAAGAAGTTCTATGCAACTGTTCAAAACAAATTCCATTATGCTATTACAGGAAAAACTGCTGCTGAGATTGTTTTCGATTCAGCAGATAAAGAAAAAGAACACATGGGCTTAACTTCTTGGAAAAATTCACCAGATGGCAGAATTTTACAATCGGATGTCACTATTGCAAAGCATTACCTTTCTGAAAAAGAAATCCGAAGCCTTGAGCGAAATGTATCTGGCTATTTTGATTATGTTGAGCGTCTACTCGAAGAAGAAACGTTGCTTGGAATGAAAGAGTTTTCAGAAAGCATTGATGAATTTTTGACTTTCAATCGCTATGATATTCTGAAAGATTATGGAAGAATATCTCAAAAAACAGCTGCAAATAAAGCGATTGGTGAGTACAAAGAGTATAACAAGCATCAAAAAATAGTATCTGACTTTGACAAAGCAATCAAAGGAATAGAAAGAGACATAAAAGATGGAAAATAATAGAAAAGTACCCAATATTCGCTTTGCAGGATTTAATGATACTTGGGAACAG
>DIRM01000018.1:85097-85547 GCA_002427545.1 Mageeibacillus sp. UBA5436
TGGGAACAGCGTAAGTTGGGGGAGATTACTAATATTAAGACGGGTTCTAGTGATTTAAAGGATGCAGATAATGATGGTGAATACCCATTCTTTGTTCGTTCTGAAAATATTGAGCGAAGTAATCGCTATATTTTTGAGGGAGAAGCAATTTTAATTCCAGGGGAAGGTCGACTAGGAGATATTTATCATTACATTAATGGGAAGTTTGATTATCATCAACGAGTGTACAAGATTAGCGACTTTGAAGATTTGACTACTGATGGAAAATTTGTGCTATATTACCTACAACAAAATTTCAAACGTCATGCTTTAAAATTTACTGTTAAAGCAACAGTCGATTCATTGCGTTTGCCAATGCTTGTAGATTTCGAAATTAAACTTCCAAGTCTTGAAGAACAGAAAAAAATTAGTACTCTTTTTTCTAACTTAGACAACCTTATCACCCTTCAT
>DIRM01000054.1:0-218 GCA_002427545.1 Mageeibacillus sp. UBA5436
AGTCGTGGATCTTTAGATTGTTCGGTCATGTTAAAAAGATTATTTGATTTAGGTATTGATAATTTTTTAACTTTTGATGCCCATGATGAACGAATGGCAAATGCCGTGCCAACCAAAAATTTTGAATCCATTAAAACTTCATTGCAATTAATAGAAGCTTTGCTTAATGAATATGATGATTTAAAAATTGATTCAGATCATTTTATGGTGGTCAGTGC
>DIRM01000054.1:380-29810 GCA_002427545.1 Mageeibacillus sp. UBA5436
TCCATCAAACGTTGTATTTATTATGCTTCTCTTATGAAAGTTCCTCTTGGTCTATTCTATCGTCGTTATGATCCAAGATTAATAGGTAAAGGTAAATATACTGAACAATCAATAAAGCAACATGCTGAAAAGAAATTTTTAGGCGATAATATTGCAGGTAAGGATATTCTAATTATCGATGATATGATTGATACAGGTAAAACTATTTTAGAATGTGCAAATCAATTAAAACAGCAAAAAGCCAAAAGAGTATTTGCGGCTGTTTCTTTTGCTCAATTTTCCAAAGGAATCAATAGCTTTGATTCTGCTTATAAAGATGGTACTTTAACAAAAATCTTCGCTACAAATTTAGCCTATAGGCCACCAGAATTACTGGAGCGAGAATGGTTTTGTGATGTTAATTTAGCAAAATATATCGCATTATTGATTGATGGCTATAATCATGATGCACCATTATCTAGTTTAATTAATCCAAGTAAACGAATTCATGAATTATTAAACAATTATAAAGGAGTCTCCAATGTCTAATAAAAGTAGTAGAGCAATCAGACGTGATGATAAAAATTATTATCGTTATGATCAGTACGGAGATAATCCTATGCTGGCTGATGCCCCCGTTGGGATTATTTCACTTGCTGGTGCCACAGATTTTGGTAATAAAGTTAATCAACAATTAGTTAAAAGACGAAAAGAGTATTTAGATTTATCTGCAACTGAAGTCATTAATAGTCCTGGTTTTTTACGAGATGATTATGAAATAAAAGCCGAAGCTGTACGTTTTTCAACTGGTGAAGGGAAAGGGGTCTTAGGTCAAACCGTACGTGGTCATGATCTGTATCTTATCTGTGATGTCACTAACTATAGCTGTACATATCAAATGCGTGGTATAACAAATCATTACAGTCCTGATGATCATTATCAAGATTTAAAAAGAATTATTTTAGCGGCATCAGGTCAAGCTAGACGCATCAATGTGATTATGCCATTTCTTTATGAAAGTCGACAACATCGTCGTACAGGCAGAGAATCGCTTGACTGTGCTTATATGTTAGAAGATATTTTTGATTTAGGGATTAGTAATTTTATCACTTTTGATGCGCATGATGATCGTGTTGCTAATGCTGTTCCCACACATAGTTTTGAATCAATCCAATCTAATTATCAAATTTTAAAAGCTTTAATCTCAACAACAGATAATATTAAAATTCAACCCGATTCATTGATGATCATCAGTCCAGATGAAGGTGCCATTGCACGTTCTATGTATTATGCTTCGATGTTAAATGTACCACTTGGAACTTTCTATAAAAGAAGAGATTATGCCAAAGTCATAAAAGGTAGAAATCCCATCATCGCACATGAATTTTTAGGTGATTCGGTTGAAGGTTATGATGTTTTAATTATTGATGATATGCTCTCTTCTGGTGAATCGATGCTTGATTTAGCTAAAGTATTAAAATCTAAAGGTGCCAAAAGAATCTTTTGTGCAGTGACTTTTGCTTTGTTTACTGATGGCATCAAAGAATTTGATAATTATTATGAAAAGGGCTTAATTGATAAAGTAATTGCTACAAATCTCTGCTATTTACCTGATGAAGTTAAAAATGCCCCTTGGTTTGTAGAGGCAGATATGACAAAATTTGTTTCTTTATTGATTGATGCGATGAATCATAATGCATCAATGGCAAGTCTAATCTCACCAACTGCCAAAATCAATAAATTATTAAAAAAAATATCTGTAGATAATGATTAAACTTTTAATTATAAGTACAAATAAAACAAGGGATGCAGCATTTTATGCTCATCCCTTATTTTTTGACATTTATAATAATAAAAAAATTATTTTAATTCAGAAGCTGCATCTTCATCTAAAATAACAATAACATCTTTATGTAATTGTAAGATGGAAGCAGGAATTTTTGGTGTAACATTACCTTGTAAAGCTTCTGCTACAACTTTTGCTTTATTTTTTCCTGAAACAACAAAGAGAACTTTATTGGCACGCATGATAACACCAAAACCCATAGTTAAAGCTTGTTTTGGAACTTCATCAGCTGAATTAAAAAAACGAGCATTGGCATTAATCGTATTTTCAGTCAGATTAACTAAATTTGTAGCAGCTATAAAGTAATCATTCGGTTCATTAAATCCGATATGGCCATTATTGCCCATACCAAGAAGTTGAAAATCTATCCCACCCATGTCTTCAATCATTTGATCATAATGGGCACATTCTAATAATGGATCTTTAGCTAGTCCATTCGGAACATGAGTTCTATTCATGTCTAAATTGACATGGCTCAATAAGTTTTCGTTCATAAAATAACGATAACTTTGAGGATGATCTGGAGCGAGACCGTAGTATTCATCCAAATTAAAGGTATCTACATTGCTAAAATCCAGACCCTCTTCTTCATATTGACGAATTAATTCTTTATAGGCACCAACAGGTGTTGAGCCTGTAGCTAGACCTAAAACAGTATGACCTTCCACTCTAATCTGGCTTGCCATCATATCAGCAGCTCGTTTACTCAATTCTTCATAATTTTTTACAACAATAATTCGCATTTTTCACCTCAATTATCCTCATCATCAGGATTTACATTTCTTTTTAGAAGAAAAATTGTCCAACCAATTATCATAGTTATCACAAATTCAATCCCAGTTATCAATGAGAACATTTCTAAATCATTTCTTGTGATCAGAATATTAAATAAGATCAACAACACAAAAATAATTAATCCAATTAAAAATTTTCCAAAAGGATTATAACGAAAGAAGACTAAAACAGAATGGAATGCAGTCGTTCCCTGTATTTCTTTCTGTTTTCGGCTAGCTTTTCGCTTAGTATTTTTTATACTTGTTTTTGCCATATGACCTCTTTTATCTTTCAAAATTTTACTCTGTTTTGGAAAAGAAAACAAATTCTAAATTGTTAAATTTTATAGAAATTATCGCCTTATTTTTATTCATTAAATAAATATTTTCTATTGCTAATTAATTTTCTATTTTATTTTTCAAAGGCAAAGCAGGTTTAACAAAACAGGTTTTTTGATGATCATAAATAACCATGCCTGGTCTAGCACCTTTCGTTTTTCGTACATATTTAGCAAGCGTATAATCAACTGCTATTTGTCCACCAAATCCACTCTTTACTTTATTATTGTCTGCATACCATGCCGCAATAGCAGCCGCTGTTTCAATATGTTCCGATTCTATCTTAAATGCATCATCGGCTTTTAAGATAACATGAGTTCCAGGGATATCCTTTGCGTGAAACCATAAATCATCTGAATCTGCTTTTTTAAATGTTAATTGTTCATTTTGAATATTATTTCGACCAGCATAAACAGTGATGCCTTCAGCCAAAATAAATTCTCTAGGCGGCAAAGGTAATTCTTTTTTACTTGTCTGTTGCTTTTTTTGACGTTTTTTATTTTGTTCAAACATTTTCTTTTTGCTCTTTTTTCCAGGTTTACCAGGATTTAGAGCATTTTTCAAAATATGTTTTTCTGTTTCTTTAGAATTTTCTGAGTTTTTTCTGTTTTTATTTTCATCTAAGAGACTAAGTTCGTCTAAAATGGCTTTTAAATCATCCATGTTTTCTGATTTATCTAAAGCAGTTTTTAAAGAAAACAACCATTTTAATTCTAATTGATCCGCTTTCAAAAACTTTGTTGAAACTTGCAATTTCGATTTTGCTTTACGATATTTTTTAAAATACATAGCTGCATTATCGGCAGGATTCAAATGACTTTTAATAGGAATGCGTATTTCTTTCTGCGTCGGATCAAAATAATCAATAATCTTTGCTTCATTGCTGCCATCTTTTATTAAATATAGCTGTGAGTTTAAAAGTTCTCCAATCTTTTGATAATAATCTGCTTTTTGTCCTTCTGAAAAATCTTTTTGATGCCAATCCATTTTCTTTTGAACATGTTGTATATTTTGATTTATAATTCTATCAATCTGTCTAGCTTCTTGATTAAATTCCTTTATCTCATCTTGTAATGAGTAAAAAACATCCATTGTTAAAGAAAATTTATCTAATCTTTTTCTATATGGTAATGTCTTTAATTCTAGACAATGAAAATCAAATGGCTTTACATCCTTTTGATCCTTAAAATAAAGTGTGGGACTAATTTCATTAGATAATATTTGGTTTACTATTCTATAAAAAGAATGACTTAATTCTTGTTTTTGTTCTTTTGTGAGTTGAGTAACATGTAAACGATCGTCTAGTTTTGCATTAGATACTACAGCAGCAGAAAGTAAAGGTGAAAATCCTAGAACATTATTTAATATTGCTTTCTCTAAAGTTAAATGATTATTTTCATTGTTTAGAAAGGGTAAGATTTCTTGATTTAAGTTTAAATAATACTCTATTGTTTCTTTATTTTGTGATGGCGGTAATTGATAATTCCTCGCAGGCATGATTTCTCTTTTGCTCGACATATCTTGGTCGACATGAATTAAAGCATCATGTATTTTTTTATCTTTATTCAAAAAAATGACATTGCTATACTTCCCCATAATTTCTGCAATTAAAAATCTATCCTCAGCCTCACCAAAATCGTTGAGAGTTGAAAACTTGAAAATAAAAACACGTTCATATTCAGGCTGAACAATATCTATTAGTCTTGCACCTATTAAATATTTTCGGAGCATCATACAAAAACCTGGTGGTGATTTTGGATTCACAAAATCACGAGTCGTTAAATAGATACGTGGTGAAGATGGATTTGCTGAAATTAATAATTTTTTGAATTCTCGACCAGAACGAAAAAAAATCAAAATTGTATTACGATTTGGTTGATAAACACGATCAACTTTTTTCTCTATTAATTCTGCCTTTAGCTCATTTGTTAAAAATTTTGATCCAATACCATCTAGAGGCATACAACCCGCTCTTCCTTTAATTGTTTTTGTAAATCAGTTGGAATGGTATAAGCTGCTTGTTGTTTTATAATCTTTTTAAGAAAATCCGAATCACCTAATGAAAAAGAACAACCACAATATTTTTGTCTATACAAACCATCTTCTCTTGCCATTTGTTGACCTTTGCGAAAACCTTCTGTGAAATTTGCTGCTAAATATTCAACTCCTGATTCTTCTGCATATTTTTTACCAGCAGCATGTATCAGATCATGTTTTTGATAAGGACTTACAAGAAGACTTGTCGTAAACACATCAAAATTCTTTTCCTTGCTATATTCAGCTACTCGCTTAAGACGATATGAATAACAAAAGGCACAACGTTCTACCGTTCTACCATAACTACACCAAGTCCTTGGATCACATTCTTCTTCTACTAAAAGAGGTAATTTTCGCAATTCAGCTAAACGCATTGCGCCTTCTAATCGGCGATACCATTCTTTTTCAGGATGAATATTCGGATTAAAAAAGAAAAGCGTGATATCATATTTTTCATAACTTTTTAATAATTCAACTGGGTATTCCCCACAAGGACCACAGCATAAATGTAAAAGCATTTTTTTAACTTCTTCTGCCATTTTATTATTCTTTCTCAAATGAATCTAAGGTCATTTGTTTTGTGTTTGTACTATTTTCTTCCATAGGTTGCATTTTTAAATGCTCCCATCCATGTTTCGTTAAAATTCTTCCTCTAGGAGTTTTTGCAATAAAGCCGATTTGCATCAAATAAGGCTCGCATATATCTTCAATCGTTTTGGGATCTTCACCTGTCATAGCTGCTAAAGTTTCCAAACCAACTGGACCGCCATTAAAAGATTCCGCCATAGCTAACATTAAATTACGATCTGTATTATCAAGACCTTTATCATCAATTTCAAGAGCTTTTAGCCCTAGTTCAACAATATCTTTGTCTACAATCCCCGCACCTTTTACTTCGGCAAAATCGCGCATTCTACGCAAAATTCGTATTGCTATTCGAGGAGTACCACGACAACGCGAAGAAAGTATCTTCATTCCTTCTTCATCTATTTCAATCTGCATCAAATCAGCATTATGTTTTAATATTTTAGCGATTTCTTTTGGAGAATACAATTCAAGCCGATGAATCATTCCAAATCGATCTCTTAAAGGTGCACTTAAAAGACCAGCTCTAGTTGTAGCTCCTATCAAAGTAAATTTTGGTAAGTCCAATCTAATTGATCTAGCCGCAGGTCCTTTACCTATAATAATATCTACTGTATAGTCTTCCATCGCTGGATATAGTATTTCTTCTACTTGATAGTTGAGGCGATGAATTTCATCAATAAATAAAACATCATTTGGTTTGAGATTGGTTAACAATGCAACCAAATCACCTTGTCTTTCAATGGCAGGGCCAGATGTGATTCTTAAATCAGAACCCATGCTTTTAGCAATAATACCAGCTAAGGTCGTTTTACCTAAACCTGGGGGGCCGTATAAAAGAACATGATCTAAAGAATCGCCTCTATTCAAAGCTGCCTCTATAAAGATTTTTAAATTTTCTTTAATCTTTTTTTGGCCATAAAATTGATCAAAAGTAAGCGGTCTTAAGGCTCCTTCTGGTACATCATCTGATCTAATAGCTCGATCAACTATACGAGGTTCTTCAATATCTTCTTCATAATCTTGATTGAAAATACTATAAAATCCTTCTTGTCCCATATTTCCTCTTTTTATATTATCTATAAATTATAGAATTGATAAATGTTTTAATGCTAATTTTAATAATGCATTTAAATTAATTTCTATTTCGTTTGCCTGCATTTCTTGAAATGCCTTGCTCACAGCAGAATCGGCTTCTCGTTCAGCATAGCCTAAAACCATTAAAGCCGCTATTGATTCATTCCGAATACCCAATAAATTTTGATCTGAGAATTGTTGTAACATAGGATCATTATTATTGACTTGCAATTCTAAATTAGGCATCGATTTTTTAAGTTTATCTTTTAATTCTAAAACAATTCTTTGTGCACTTTTTTTCCCAATTCCTTTAATTTGAGTTAATAAATTATAATCATCATTAATCACCGCAATGGCGAAAGCATCTGGGCTAACCGAGGCAATAATAGTACTGGCAACTTTGGGTCCAATACCACTAACAGTAATTAATAATTCAAATAGGCTTTTAATTTCTTGATTTGGAAAACCATAAAGTGAAATTTCATTTTCTCTCACATTCATATATGTCCATATCCTAGTTTTTTCACCAATCGCTGGAAATGCATTGATCAAACCACTATCACACATTATGTTAAAACCAATGCCACCATTCATAATAATAATATTTTCTGGGTTTTTCTGAACAATCTCACCTTCAATAAAAGTTAGCATATTTTTTCCTTCATACTCCAATTAATTCTTTCATATCATTTTTCGAAGACTGATACTTTAATTCAATCTTTTTATTGATAGCCACCAACTGCCAATGTTTCTGGACGATTGCCATAATGGGCATGACAAATAGCAACAGCAATCGCATCGGCAACATCATCTGGTTTAGGTATCGTTTTTAATTTTAATATCATTTTTACCATTTCTTGAACTTGTTGTTTTTCTGCAAGTCCATAACCCGTCACAGCTAATTTAACTTGCTTGGGTGTATATTCAAAAACTGGAATTTTATATTTTGCACCAGTCACGACAATTACGCCTCTTGCCTGCGCTGTGCCTATGGCCGTTGTTGTATTACGACTGAAAAACAATTCTTCTATAGCCATAGCTTCTGGCTTATAATGTTCAATCAATTGACTTAAACTTTGTTCTATAACTAAAAGGCGTTCTGGGAAATAAGATTTTGCTTGAGTCTTTATAAAGCCATAATCCAGAATTTTATACCTATCATCTTGATAATCTATAAAAGCATAACCAGTAATAGCATAACCTGGATCAATTCCTAGAATAATCATATTCTGCCCCTCTCAAACATTTGTTCTATTTTAACATATTTGCTATATTATGGAAGTTTTATGGATTATTTGTTATACATGAATTTTCTTAGTAGAATCTTTTTAAGAGAAAGTGGCATAAAATGACTCAGAAAAACAATAATAATTATTTTGATTTAAATAAGAATAAAAAAGCCATTCGTCGCAAATCTTGGTTAAGAATTTATAAAAATTTCTTGTTAAAAGGTCCTGAGAAATGGCGAAATCGTTTGGCTGGAAGGATTTGGGATTATGTTGTTGATTTTTTTCAATTGATTTTCCATTATGATTTATTTAGCAGATCAGCCTCGATTGTGTATTATTTATTATTATCCTTTTTCCCTATTTTGATTTTAATGATGTATTTAATCACATTATTATCAAAAAACATCGATATTTCACCTGCAACAATAGTTGCTGCACAATCATTATTTCCAGAACCTATTCTTGATATTATTCAATCATTAACACGAAGTATCAAAGCTCCTTTATCCGTTTTTTCCTTAACGGCTTCATCGATTACTATACTTTGGGCTTCAAGTCGTGGCGTAGCACAGATTTTTCGTTCTATTGCAACGATATATCCAAGGGAGAAAAAAGGTATTAATGTACCAACTAGAATTATGGGAATTGTCATTACTATAGCAATTTTTATTTTATTCGGGCTAGCAACAATCATAATGAGTTTTGGCAAGGCTTTGCTTAATTTTTTAAAAGACTTTTTATCTTTTTTAGATTTTAATATTTTTACTTTTGATTTAATTACATTTAGTTTTGGAATAATTTTAATGTTTATTATTCTTTTTGTATTGTTTTTTATTAGTTCAAGTCGTTCAGCAGAAAAAATACCAGTTATTCCTGGTGTGATTATTGCTTCTATTGCTTGGGTATCTTTGTCTTATCTTTATTCTTTTTATATTTCAAGCAAAGCAAATTTTTCAAATTTATATGGTGGATTAGCTAATATCATAATTCTCATGTTATGGCTTAATTTTAGTGTACAAATTATTCTTTATGGAGCAATTATTAACTATCAAGTGGCTTGGTACAAAGTGCAAAATAAAGACAATTATCTTATTTTAAATGAAATCATTAAAGAAATTGATGAAAATGAAAATCCCTTTAATTATTTAGCCGAAGAGAATCTGAAATCATCTAAAAATAACAATTCTGAAAATATTACATCTGAAAATATTACAATGGAAGACTGAACAAATCAAAGGTCTTGTGTATCCAAAATGATTGTAAAAGGACCATCATTGACTATTTCCACCGACATATCAGCTCCAAATTCACCATGTTGAACTTGAGGGAATTCCTGCTTGGCTAAATCTAAAAAATATTCATACATCTTTTCACCTAGCTCAGCTGATGCAGCATTCGTAAAACTTGGTCTATTACCCTTTTTACAATTTGCATATAAAGTAAATTGTGAAACAATTAAAAAATTTCCTTGAATTGCTTTTATATTAAGATTTGTTTTACCCTCTTCATCTGCAAAGATACGCATTTGAGAGATTTTACGCCATAATAATTCGGCATCTTTTTGTGAATCATTTTGAGAAATTCCTAAAAATACCAAAAGGCCTTGATTTATATTGGCTATTGATTTTTGAGAAATTTTTACATTTGCAGATTTTACTCTTTGAATAACAGCTCGCATTTAACACTCCATTTTTTATTATTTTTTACGAATTCCTTGGATTTAAATATAAGTATATATCTTCTGACATTTCTTGTATGGCAAATGCTCCTGAACCAGAAGCATCCCAACTTTCAGACATAACAATTAAAACATAATCATAATTAGGCGATTCAATTAAACAACTGTCATGATTATAATTATCTAATTCACCTGTTTTATTATAAGTGATGGCTTCTTCTGGCAAATTATAAGGAATTTTATATGTCCTTTCCTGTTGATTCAACAAAGAAAGCATTTTAGATGATGCTTTTTCACTTACTAATTCACCTTGATAAAGTAACTCGTAAAAATGACCAAGATCATCGACTGTTGTTTCAAATTGAATTCCTGGCAAATAGTTCTGCAGATAATCAAAGCTAGCATCTCCAATATCATAATAATTAAATAAATATGTATTGTCGAAATTATATTTTTGACAAAATTGATCTAATCGAATAAAAGGATTTGTATTGGGGTCAATTTCCATTAAAATTCCTAATAAAGCATCATACGAATAATTATCACTTTGAGTAATCATTGCATTAAGTAAATCTTCTACATCATCATAAACAAGTCTATCATCTTCGATTTCATTAAAAATCTCACCCATCATATATAATTTCATTAAACTTGCTGGATAAATGCTGTTATTTATATCAGCATTAGAAAAACTTTCATCATATCCCATAACTTTAAAATATACTTGCATATTACCGTTGAATTTTTCTATGTACGGCATAATGATTTGTTTAGTAATATAAGTAAAATCATCCTCGGATAGAAAATGTTCTTTTTCTAAAAGGGATGATTCCTTGGCTTCAATATTTTCTATTATCTTGTTTACTAAGCTTTCATCTGTTGTATTATCTGTATTTAAATTCGCATTAATCTCGTTTATTTCTGAAATTTTTTTATCTGTATGAATTAAAGAAACAATTATGTTAATCATTATCGCAAATACAAATACAGTTAATACCATTATTAATGGAATTTTGAGCCTATTATTCATAAATTTCCTTTTAATATTAAATTTATTAAAAGAGATAATAAAAAAATCTCTTTACTATAAGATACAATTATCTTAATTAATATATAAATTTTCTAATAATAATTGATTCTGAGGAAAATCAATTACATGAGAATACACTTTTGTATAAAGTGTTCTAATCAAGTCATCCAGTTGCTCATCTTCAATTCTTGAATTACCACCCATTAAGCGCATCGATATAGGTTTTTCTTCTATGTCCAAGGAGGGCATTTTGTAATTTATTCCATAATCAAAAAAACCTAATTTTAAATAAAATGAATATCTTCGCTTTGCCATTTCTGAAAAGGAAGGAGTTTCACATTCAAAGATTAAAGGTTTATCAAGAAATGTCATGGCTTTTTTTAGAATTTCTCGTCCATAACCTTTATTTCTCATATTGGGAACAATTGTAAGATAATCAGTAAAAATAAAATCTCTCATATCATAACTGATCAGAAAACCTATTTTTTCATTATTTTTTTCAATTATTGAAATAATTGCATTTTCACGACTTAAAAGATATTGTAATTGTTTTTTAGAAGGTCTTTCGGCTATTGGAAACGATTCTAGCATTAAGTTTTCAATCCATAAAAAGTCTTTATCATCATAATTTCTTATTTTTAATTTTTTCATTCTTCAAGTTTAACAAAGATTTCTAATTGGGTCATTGTTAAAAATTAACAAAGATTGCTTTATTTAAATAAATTTGATTGATATGCCGTTAGTAAAATAGTTATGTTAATGAATAAATAATCTTCAATTGCATTGGATAATCTATAAAGATGTAAATTATTTATTTATAGAATTATTTTTATTCTTTGTAATTTGATTTGTAGTTATTATGGCAACATCCAAGTACAAAAACTATTTTGTATGGGTTATAAAAACTTGACATTCGATTGTAAAATACATATTATAGTGAAAGATTTGGGGGCGTAGCTCACTTGGGAGAGCGCTTGAATGGCATTCAAGAGGTAGCGAGTTCGATCCTCGCCGTCTCCACCACAAATAAAAAAAGCCTTGATATACAAGGCTTTTTTTATTTCTTGATACTACTTGATACTAATTTAATCTAAAGCAATTAAAATCCAATGATAAAAATTTTAAAAAGTAATAATAATAGAAGTCCTAACAAAAGGCCAATTCCATAGCTTGTCCCAAATAATTTTAAACCTTGTAAAAATTTTGCTGGTCTTTTCTCAGCTTCTATATAATCGCCAACATATTCATCTGCTCCAATTGAATCAAATGTTTCTGATTGACTATCCCACATGTTTTTATTATTTGTATTTATAGTTTGCCTGTTTATAACAGAAAAATTTATTGCAGGAGCACTTAATTCTTCTACTTTTTCAATTTGTAATGCTAGTATTGTATGATCATCAACAATATTTTTTTCTTCAAGTTGTTTTTCATAAAATAGCATTGATCTAATAAAAGTATCCGATTGTTGAACTTTCTCTAATATTTCTTGATCATTATAATTTTGATAAAATCCGTCAGATACCAATAAAATTTTATCGCCTTCTTGCAATTTAACTTGATTTAAATTTTGTGGAGTTAAATATGAAGAGTCTGAAAAATTTCCCAAATAAAGGGCGGGTTCTTTACTACCCTTTCGACGATGATCTTTTGTCATCCTATATATATGATTATTACGAATAAAATATATTCGATTTGTTCCAATTGAAAATGTATAAGCTTTCGAGCCATTAACTAATACAAAAGCTAAGGAACAACCGACCCGTTTATCTTTATAACGTGCCAATCGTTCTTTTAAATGGGCGTTTACTGCCTTCAAATATTGATCTGAAAATTTGGCAAAGTCAAAATTTTGTGGATTTTGCGTATTTAAATTCGAGATATGATTAATTAAAAGTTCTTGTACTAAACGTCCAGCAATGTCTCCGACTCCTGAGCCGCCCATGCCATCAGTTACACTATAAATTTGCCAATGATCAAGAGCCTTACCAATTTGAACCTCAGAGCGATCCAAAGTATCAGGAAATATTTTTCGCATACATTGAAAAGAATCTTCATTTATATTTTTTTGAGCACCAGCTTTTGTTATACCAGCAGCTATTATTTCGCTAATATGAATCAACTCCTATCAAATTACAAAACTTCTTTAATCTATTAAGTTTACAATAACCTTGTAATTGTGCAATATCGATTATTTGAATTCAAATAATTCATTCATTTAAAACAATATTTATGCCCTTATTGATCAACTTGCCTTTTTATTTGTTTTTCAATCTCTTTTCGTTTGAGATCTTCTCTTTTATCGTAATTTTTCTTACCTTTTGCAATCGATATTTCTACTTTTACTAAAGCATCTTTAAAATAAAGTTTAGTGGGAATTAAAGTTAGGCCTTTTTGTGTAACCGCTATTTCTAATTTTCGTATTTCACGTTTGTGTAATAATAATTTACGCTTACGTAATGGATCTTCATTAAATTGACCAGCTTGTTCATAAGGACTAATATGCATACCGATAAGCCAAACTTCTCCACTTATTATTTGTGCATAACAATCTGCAATATTTACTTTACCTTGGCGAATCGATTTTACTTCTTTACCAAATAATTCAATTCCCGCTTCATAAGATTCCAAAATATGATAATCATGTCTAGCTTTTCTATTATTAACGATTAATTTATTTTTATTATTCATTTTACTCATTGCTTTTTTTTACATTTAACAATTCTTTATATTACAAAAATATATCATTGATAAAACAAATGTATTGCTACTCTTTCTATTATAAACATTTTCAACATTCTTATTCACATAAACAATTGCTAAAAAGACTTTCAACTCACATTTTCATCAGTTATTAACAGAATTCACATTTAGCTTTTTAACATGAATGTAACATTATTTTTTGATATTATTCAGATATATCAAGCATAGCTGTCGCATTTAAGTCTATCGTATCTGCGGTTTTTTCCAAAGAGTGAAAATAACCTTGTGAAGCTATCATTGCGGCATTATCCGTACAATATTTTAATTCTGGTAAATAAAGTGAATAATTATTTTTCATTGCATTTTTACTAAAAGTTTCTCTCAATTGACTATTAGCTGCAACGCCACCAGCCAAAACAAGCTTATCCTGACCAACTAATTTTAATGCTTTTTCAGTATGTTCTACTAAAATTTCAACTAAAGCATTTTGAAAAGTTGCTGCAAAATCTGCTGGTGAAATAATATCTTGCCAATCATTTCCCTGAATTTTAGATTTCTGTTTAATCTGATTCAAGATGTTTAAAGTCGCTGTTTTCAAACCAGAAAATGAAAAATCTAAACTGTTTTCAAATTTTGGTTTTGGTAAATCAAAAGCATTCTTATTGCCTTGTTTTGCTAATTTATCAATTAAAGGACCACCTGGATAGCCTAGGCCAATTTCACGAGAAATTTTATCAAAAGCCTCACCGGGTGCATCATCACGAGTTCTAGCAAGAATTTCAAAATCACAATAATCTTTAACTAAAACAATATGACTATGAGCACCTGAAACAATTAAGCTAACAAAAGGAGGTTCTAAATCTGGAAAAGTTAAATAATTCGCAGCAATATGACCAGCCAAATGATGAATTCCATATAATGGTTTATCCATTGTCATGGCCAAGGTTTTTGCTGCAGACAAACCAACTAAAAGAGATCCAATTAATCCTGGGCCCTTTGTAACAGCTATGGCATCAATTTGTGAACGCTCAATATTTGCTTCAGTAAAAACTTTTTCTAATACGAAAGGCATCGCTTCTAGATGCTTACGTGAAGCAATCTCTGGAACAACACCACCGTATTTTTTATGCAATTCAGCAGAACTAAAAATAATATTAGATAGAACCTCACGTCCATTTCGGACTATAGCAGCAGATGTTTCATCACAACTAGATTCGATTCCTAAAATTAATTTATTTTGTTTGATGTTAATATTTTCACTCCCTTTATTTGCTTTAATCAAACTCCTTTTTTATACTTAATGCATTACTTTTAGGAGTTTTTTATGAAAAAAAATAATGCAGTAGATTCATTATATCGCAATACTAAGAAAACTAAACCTTTACTCATTATTATTGTTTTATTATTATTAGCTATTGTCTTTTTTGTTGTTTTTAGTTTTGTTAAAGTTTATCGCGATGCTAATGACTTGGCAAATAAAGAAGCAGAACCTTTTTCTGATGTCGCAGAAAACGCTATGCCTATTCATACCCCTGTTTCTTTTTCTTCTGAAGATGAAAGCATTCAATTAGAAGGTTGGTTTTTTAAAAGGACAACTGAAGCTTTTCGTGGCAATATCATTTTTGTCCATAATAATAGGGATAATCGTATTCAATTTAATATTGAAATTGCAGATTTGTATTCTTTTTTTATGGATGAAGGTTTTAATGTTCTAGCCTTTGATTTGAGAAATTGTGGCCGTTCAGGAGGACAGCTTTCAACTTATGGTTATGCAGAATACCAAGACATCATCTCTGCTATGCAGCAAATGTATTCTTTAACTGGTGAAAAAGATTTTATTCTATACGGTGTTGGTAGTGGTACAGCTACTTCTATACTTGCATGGAATAAATTATCATCTTCTATTGAAAATAATAATTCTGATGGCAATATAGATATGACAGGCGATTCTATTACTAAAAAAGATATTATCGGTTTAATATTAGATACGCCAGCAGCCACCGCTGATGATTTTATCCGAGCAGATTTACCTGATTCTACAATTTTCAATCGCTTAATTACTTCAAAATTTGTACCAACTGCCATTAAGGCAATCGCTGGTTATTCAGGTGAAACTAATTTGATTCCGATGATTACACAATTTTCCAATCCTGTTTTGATAACAAGAAATCTACCTAATACAAAGATTGACAAGAATTCCATTGATGCTTTTATTGATGAACGTTTACGTCTTCAGCCAAGCACAACTACCGTTTTTGAAACAGCTGAAGCTGGACATCTTAATGGTTTTAACTTAGATGAAGAAAATTATCTTAAACAACTTAATAGTTTTCTAGATATATGGTTCCCTAATTTATATACAGAAGAAAATGATGCTAATTCATAAGAATTAATTCTTTCCTGTTGAGCCAAAACCACCACCGCGGTTTTCACCTATTTGGGATACATCATCTATTAATTTAAAGTCTGGTGTAAAATACCTAGCAAAGATCATCTGAGCAAATCTTTCACCTGCTTTAATTTTAATACTACCATAAGGAAGATCTTCTTCGTCCAAAAAGATTGTTTTGGATTTTAATTGATTGCAGATGAATTCATCTTTGATTAAATTATCTAAATCTAATTTCTGTTCAGAATTCAAATCGATAAAATTTCTATTTTCTATATTAAATTTATTTTCTATCAAATATTCGAAATAATTAATCTGTTTCATTGAGCTTAACTTAGTAGCTAAGCTTGGTTTTAATAATAAATCATTTTGCCAATCATCAAATCTATTAGCATTTTGGCAAATAATTTTTATTTCATTACGATAATCAGAATCAATCGTACCAGGGCTATTGGGAATACGTAATGAAGTTTTAAGAGAAAGACCAGAACGGGGTCGAATTTGAATTTCATAACCATTAGGTATGGCGATTTTTAAATCTGTACTAATTAGAACAGTTTCGCCTGGTAAAATAATTTTATTCTCAGCAGCTAAAATATCAAAACCAGCTGAGCCTTTACTTCCACTTAATGGTTTTAAATTTTTTGAATTTTTTTCTAAATAAGCAATGATTTGTTGCATATGATCCTCTCATTCTGCTTTAATAATTTTTGATAGATAAAAATATATTAAAAACAATTCTTATTTTAGTGTCGTTCGAATATTAATACGTTTTTTATTTTTTCCAGATAAATTATTAAAAATTTGATTATCAACATGATTAGTATAAATCTGGCTGACACAATGAATTGGATAGGTAATAAGATGATGTGTGTTTTCTTGACCTTTCAAAATATATGCATGAGACCAACTTGCAGCTGCATTTGTTATACATTTTTTACAATTTGTTATATTTTTTCCAACTGGACAATAGTTTAAAAACATCTCAGCAGTTAAATAATTTTTAGGTAAATAGATTCTTGAACATGTAGCATCATCTAAATCACTCAAAACTTGGTCTAAACTCTGATCATTCCATTCTTGACTTAAGGATATTTGATTTTTGCCATGGCTCAAATAGTATTGTAAGGCCTTGTCATTAATAATATTTGCCTGCTCATTGATATGTTTTAATTTTCCATAATATAAATCAGGAAATATTATTGAAATACCATTAGCAGAAAAATTAATTTTCGGTTCATATAAATAAGCATCGCGTAATATTTCAAATAATTCATATTGTTTTTGTTGCATAATTTCGGGTAATCTAATTAAAATTTCTAATTTTTTATATTTTTCAAATAATTTTAGAAATAATTTTTGATTTATTTTTAAATTACTTAAAAAAAGCATCGGAATTTCTAATTGATCAACTTCTGATAAATCAATTAAATTAAGGTTATTTAATTGTTCCGAAAAAACCAAACTATATAAATTCTGTTTTTGGATTATATCTGTTTCTATTTCTTTAGTTTTTATTTTTTTCTCAAAAATATTTTGGGCTTTTCTATTAAGATTTTCTTTTTCTATGTATTCTATTTGGTCTGCTATTTCATCTGATAATTTTTCAAGTAAATTACGCCTTAATTGATTAATTTGAGAGACTCTTAAAGCAGGAATAGTCGTATTTTCAGCATACAAGAATTTAATATTTTCTAAGAAGAATTTACTATTACCTAATTTAGATAATTGTTCTTGCCATCTTTTTTGAGATAAAGGATAGTCAGAAAGCGTCATATCTTTTAATAAAACTGGCAATTCAGCCTTTATTTCCGTATTTGGTAATTTAGCAATGCCCTTTAAATTAATTTTATTTTGATGGAATTCAATTTCAATATTAAGTGGATACTTATAATCACAGTTGTTTTTTAATTTCTCTTCTAATGCTACATTTTTCAATAAAAAAGCTCGATCATTTATCTGCATTAAGGCCAATTTTTGAGGATGAAAACCTTTGATAATATATTCTGTTTTCTTTTCTTCAATTTTGCCGATTGGTGCAACAGCAATTTGACTGAAATTTGCGCTTCTTATTGCAATTTGGTCTTTGGGTTGTAAGGTATTTATTAGATTTAATTCAGCTTGAGTTGATTGATTGTTTTTTTTGTCCAATTTTTGCAAAGAGATTTCGCCCTTATTGACATTAACTTTTTTTATTTTTCCTAAATAAATTCCATAATTACCAACGAAATCTTTGCTAACATAATCTTTAGCATCACTTTGTAAAAATGATCTTTGGGTAAAGGAACCACCTCGATTAAATACCTGTAATAATTTTAATTCTTCTTCTAAAACAAATTCTTTAAAAGATTCTTCATCTTGATTTTCGGCCCAAAAATCCACAGCATTTCGAAATGCTGACGTTGTGGCAAGCACATATGATGAATTTTTCATTCTACCTTCAATTTTTAAAGATTTGGTATTTAAATTATAAAAAGTAGGAATCTCTGATAAAAGGCTTTGATCTTTAGCACTTAATAATGCTCCTTGATCAAGTAAATTATGTTTTGTGTCAAAGAGCCGATAGGGTAAACGACAAGCTTGTGCACAAGCACCTCGATTAGCACTTCTACCACCTTGAGAAAAACTCATTTGACAACGACCAGAAGTGGCCATACAAAGCGCACCATGAACAAATATTTCTATATCTAATTTTTTTTCTTTACAAAGATCTGACCAAAGGATCAATTGTTTTTTTGATACTTCTCTAGGTAAAACGATGCGATCAAAACCTAATTTTCGAGCTGCTATAATATCTAAATCAGAATGAATATTCATTTGTGTAGAAGCATGTATTTCCATTTTTAATGGTTTTTTCTTTTCATATTCAGCAATTATTTTAAGCCAAGCTAAATCTTGGATAATAAGTGCATCTACCTTTGCTTCATCGCAAATTTCTAAATATTTTTGGGCTTGTTGGAATTCAGATTGATATAGTATGGTATTTACCGTTACATAACATCTTGTATTAAGTTTATGTAAATCTTTGACCATTTCTGGTAATTGAGTATCTTGAATGTTTGTAGCCGCACTTCTAGCTGATAAAGTAGATAGGCCAAAGTATATCGCATCTGCACCTGCTTCTGCAGCTAAATAAGCTCGTTCTATATCACCAGCTGGTGCTAAAATTTCTGGTTTTCTGAAAAGTTTATGATTCATTTTCATCTGATTTGTTTAATTCAGGAAAAGAGGTTTGCAATTTATCTAATGGTTTAAGATTATTTTTGTTTTTTAATCGATTAGGCATTTTATCTTGAACTGTAATTTGGTTTAAATCATGAATTCTTTCTTCATAAACCTCGCAAAGATTTTTATAATATAATAATTCTTTTTTTAGATTCCAACATAATTCACGTAATTGTAATTTTTCTGCATTTAAATCATCAAAGTCTTTTTGTTGAGCAATTTTATTTTGGTCATCGGATAAAAAAGAGTTCTCTAATTTAGTTTTTTGATCTAAAGCATTGATTAAAGCTAATATAGCAATATTAATAGGATTAAGTTCAGGCTTATTTGCTTGAATTGAATGAATTAATTCATCAGCTTCTTTTGCAATTTCTTCAATATATTTTGAATTTTCTCGTGCAGATATTTGATAAGTCATATTGCCGATTTTAACTGAAACCGTCTTTTTCTCTTCCATGTTTTGCTCTCCGCTTACTATGCTAACTATTATTTAACTTCTATAGTTTGCCATATTCAAGTATAATTGCCAAAATTTTTCAGGCGAAATTTGTTCTGGTCTAATAAATGAATTAAGTTCTAATTTTTCTAATTCATTTTCTAAATTTGAAATGATATCGGGAGAATCCACTTTCCTCCAATTATTAATTAATGTTTTTCTACGCATAGAGAATGATTTTTCTAAAAACAGTTTAAAATCCAAAATATTAAATTCAGGATTTATTTGCAATTGTTTATTAAATACTGAATCTTTACTTTGTGTGATAAATAGCACCTGGGAATTTACTTTTGGTCGAGGATAAAAGTTAGAAGCATTAACATCAATTTTCTGGGTTATACCGCCCAAAAGCTTAACTAAAATAGCTGTTATCCCATATTTACTTTGATTTTCCGTTAATTGAATTCGTTCTGCCGCTTCTTTTTGCATCATTAAACAGAGGCTATCACAATTAGGCAGTTCACAAATTATTTTTTCAATAATTTTAGTTGTGATGTAATAGGGCAAATTAGCAATGATTTTGATTTGAGTGTAAGTTTGATATTGTGATAATAAATCAACTTTTAAAATATCTTCATGATATAGATTTAGATTATCATATTCTTTCAAAGTATTTTTAAGAATAGAAATCATATTCTGATCTATTTCATATGCATCAACCTGTTTCACTTTTTGTAATAGCGGTTCTGTTAAAGCACCAATACCTGGCCCGATTTCGAGAACATGATCTAATTTGGAAAGATTATTGGCAACTATTATTTTTTGAATAATTTTCTCAGAAACAAGAAAGTTTTGCCCCAAAGATTTTTTAGGCAAAACTTTATATTCATTTAAAATTTCTTTTGTTTTTCGTAAATTCGGCATCTAATTCTTACATTTTAAATCCATAAATATGATTAATAAAAAATTCATCCATTAATTTGTCGACAATATATAAACTTGTCTTGAAGTTTTACCTGGATTAATGCTTCCATCAACTAGTTCACCATTATTAAAACAAATATCCAAAGCCGTTGAATCAATATGACCCATCCCATTACGATCACCAACAACAACCAAACCAAAACCATCTACAAACAGGACTGTTCCAAATGGCAAACCACCATATTCTGTAAAGCTTGAAGCAACAATGCCCCTTTGGGTTGAAAGGCCTGAAGCAGTCATATAGGAGTTCAATAAAGCACCGTCATAACCAGTAACCAAAGTGCTAGTATAGCTAGAGTCATAAGCAAAAGTTATGCCGTCAACTGTTATTGTATGATCATTATTAACTGTATAATTTGAATAGGTTGCTAAACCATTTGGTTTCAATAAGCCGCTAATCAAACTTAAATTTGTAAAAGCTGATTGAGTAGGCCCTGGACTTGCAAAAGCTATATCACTAGTGATAGGTGGATTATTTGGCGTTGTTTCTATTTCATTTGAATGATCAGGAGGTATCGTAGGATGACTGTCTTCTGATTCCACTGTCTCATCATTTTTAGAATTTTCAATTGGAGCAGTTGTATTTTCTTCTAATATTTCATTTTTAGAAGTGTCTACTTGAGCCATATCTTTATCTTCAATAATATTGGCTTCTTGTTTTTCAGCTCCAATAGCAATTTCTTCTCGAATTGGATTTTGAATAATCTCACGAGATTTCACAATTGTTTTCACTAAATCACCATTATCATATAATTCCTGATAGATGACTTCTGCCTGACCATTTTCACCTTTTATTGTTATCTCTGATTCTCCAGGATCTAACCAATCCACATAAAATTCCAATTTTTCATAAGGAATTTCTTCGATTTCAGAAATTTCTTTTATATCGTTTGATCTTTCTTTTTCTTCTATGTTTATTTGAGTGGAATTTTGTGATTTCTCTTCTTCTGCTTTAACTTCATTAAGATTAATTTTCGGAAAAGCATTAGTCTCTTTCACAGATACGCTGGGTCTCGTATTTTGTTTTGCATTAAGCACTTCATTTATTTGTTCAGAATTATTTTGCAAGCGCAAAAAATTTGTATCACTATTCTTTTCTTGGCTCTGTAAAAAGCCAGTAACAAAAACTGTCATGACGAGGAAAGTTGTGATACTACCTAAAATTAAGGTTATTTTTTTATTAAACACAAAATATCTCCTTTATTGATATCCACAGATTATAAAAGGAGATTTAAAGCAGAATCAATCAAAGGCTTATCGTTTATGCTATTCGCATAATAACTACTTGATTTCATTGATATTTTTATATATTATTGCTAATTTTCCAAGTTGTAAAATTTTATATAAATAATTAATCATCAAGAAATTTTATTAATTCTTTAGAATATTGATACAATAATATTTCAGGTTTCAATAATGTGCCAAGAATTCGTTGATTTTCATTAATCATCGTTTCAATTTTTTCTTGATCTGAATTCTTGTTTTTTATAATAGAAATTTTATGATCAAAGCAATAATCCCATAAATCAATTGGCATATTTAATTTTTTATCAAACTCTAATGGTTCATAAGAAATAATATAAGGGTAAAAATAACCTTGTGCATCACCCCAATTACGATAACGACCATAAGGTAATAGACCACATTGTATTAAAGCTTCAAAAGCATTGCCAAATGCAATTATTTTACCTTTTCTATCTAAAAAAGCACTTATAGATTGTTTAACAATGTCTTTTTCTAAAAAAACAGTCAATAATTTATCAGTAGCAATGAAACGATCCTTGATCTGATAAGCATCTGGTAAAATGATTAAATTTGCATTATCTATCGCAAAAGCTAATCTCTTAACAGATTTTTCAAATCGCTCATAATTTAACAAATTTAAACTATGTGTATCATAATCACATTGTGCTAAAAATTCTTCATTTAAATCTTTATTACCTGGATATTTAATGAATAAGATTTTTTTCTGCTTCAAACTTTTTGTTAGCTGTTTGTTTCGTTTTTTTACTGATTTACTATTTGTGGCTGGCTTCTTTTTTTCATCTATCAAACTTTCAGCTTTGAACCCATCTTTAATTGATTTTGTTAATTCTTGCTGATAAGTACAGAGTGTAAAAAATTTATTATCTGGAATAAAACTAAAATTTCTGAATAATTCAATCACTTTTTTACCTTGATATATAATATTCAAGTAAGATTTATTTGATAATTTTTTTGAAGTCTTATTTTTTAATTCATCATCATTAACTTTTCCAATTACTTGAGCTTCAAGATCGAAATATTGCATGTTTTTAAAAAATTGATCTCTATTTTCAGGAGAAACAATGATTAGAAATTGATTTTCTTGTTTATATAATAATAATTTTTCAAGTGGGTTATTTTCTTCAAAAAAGTTTTGAATATCCAGATTTAAACTGACATTAACAGGTAAAGAGATTAAAGTTGCTAATAATGGTAATTTTGATAAATCATAGATTTGCTTGCAAAGAGTTATATTATTCGAATTTTGCCAAAAATGTTTTAGATCTTCTGCCTGATACTGGCTGAACATGGAATCAAACGAGCTGCAATTTGATAAATTAGGGCAAATTCGAATGATTAAATCATCAGAATTTATATTTTGCCAATTAAAATTTCTTTTAGATAAAGTAATGATTTCCTGAATGGTATTGAATTGAGTTTTTAAAAATGTGGTATCTTTATCAGATATTTCATAATGATAATATTGATCCCAAAATTTTATTTCCAAATTAGATAATTTATTTTTATTTTTATGATAATGGCGATATAAGTTCTGCAGATCTATCAAAGACATTTTAAGATTTAAATTTTCTTTAATTTTTTTTAGATTTGTTTTATTGGTAAATTTGATTGGAATAAAATTATTTGCCAGATTACGTTTACCAGGAATAGTAAAGCCTTGATTACGTAATGACATCGGTATAAATTCAGAACCTTCAAAAAAGTATTTTTTCAATGTCTTTTTTTCTTGATCCGTTAAATCTTCTTTGAAAATTAGAATTTCTGTACGTCTTAAATAAAAATCACGATATGGAAAATTTAATTGTAATAATTTTAGGGCGGATACAACTTTAGCATCCGCCTCTTGATTTTTTTTAGTAAATGGAAAGAGAAAGCCTTCATCAAACAATTCAGTAGGATCAACAATATGATCTAAATTTAAAGTTGAAAATATTTGATAATTAACAGAAAAAATTTCTTCTTCTGAAAGACCATTAATCTCATATTTTTCAAACAACCTAATTTTATGATTGTCAATGCCAATCTGTGATAATAAATTTCGATAATAATCCAGATAATAGTCTTTATCTGGATTACGTTCTATGAAAAAAGATTTTGAATCTAATTTATTCTCTTGAGTCTGTTCCTTTAAAGGCATAGCTGGCACTCTCTTCTAAAAATTCTATGAATTCTGAACCTTTTAAATCACCTTGTCCTAATTTGGCTAATTGAAGTAAGTATTTAATCAAAGTAGGATCTTGCTCTGTGCCCTCTTTTAAAATTGGTTGATCTAGATTAACAATTAACGTTTGTTTATTTTCGTCTTGAGCAAACATGGTCTTAAAAGACTCCAAAGTTTTCTCATCACCAGATTTTTCTATTTGTGCTAGTAAATCTTTCATACGGCGATATTCTTCATTCTCTCGAATCATTAATGGCAGTGCATCTTTGCCGCTGTGTTGGAATTTCACCTGATATTGATCTTTATTAATGTTTTTTATTTGTTCAATAAATTTGTCTTGCGTCTCTTGACTGATCTCAACTTCTTTATCATTGGAATTATCTAGATCAGATTCAGCATCAACACGAACAAATTTTAATTTGCCTTGGGATTCATATTCAATAAAGGACATCCATTGAACATCAATATCTTCTGTCATCAGATAAACTTGATGATTTTGTTTTTGTGCCATTGCAACATATGGAGACAAACTATTTTCCTCATTAATATAGTAAATCTTTTCTACTTGAGGTTCAGAAGGTTCATCAGATGATGCCTTTTCAGTATTATCTTTATTGTTTTCTACATTTTCATCATTTTTGTTCTTTAAATCTTTTAAACGCGTAAATTCATGATCTGTATTTTCTAACAAAGCTATATCAGAAACACGTTCTGAAAATTTTGGATCTTTCATCATTCCATATTTTATGAACAATTGAAGATATTTCCACCATTGCTCATATTCTTCTGGTTGATCCTTTGTTACTTTGATTAAACGATCTGCTACTTTTTTAACAATATGCCCAGACAATTTTTTAACATATTGATCATCTTGTAAAAAGCTACGAGAAACATTTAAAGGTAAATCAGGACAGTCAATACAACCTTTTAATAAGAACAGGAATTCTGGAATAATTTCAGGTATATTATCAGCGACAAAAACTTGATTATAGTATACCTTGATTCTTCCTTCTAAGCTTTCGTAGCGAATATCTGTTCTTGGAAAATACAAAATTCCTTTTAAACGGAAAGGATAATCTAAGTTAAGATGTACCCAAAAAAGTGGTTCATCCATGCCAGGAAATAATTCATGGTAAAACTCAATATATTCCTCATCTTTTACATCATTAGGTTTTTTATTCCATAAAGGATTTGGATTATTGATTGGTTTTCTTTCTTCCTCTTTTACTTCTGTTGTCGATGCCTCTTCATTTTCTGTATTTTCAGACTCGTCAGAAACAACTGTAAAATAAATTGGATATGTCATAAATTGACAATATTTTTGAATGATGCTTTTAATTTTATATTCATCATAATCTTTAATGGCATCTTCTGTTAAATTCATAATAATATCCGTACCAATCTTCTCTTTTTCAGAAGATTGCATTTCAAAATCAATTCCTTCTTGACTTTGCCAATGTACTGCTTCTTTATCTTTAAAGCAGGATTTACTATCTATTTCAACTTTGTCTGCTATCATAAAAGACGAATAGAATCCCAATCCAAAATGACCTATAATTTGTGCATCATTTTCTTCTTTATATTTTTCAACAAAATCAACTAAACCAGAATAAGCAAGTTGATTAATATATTTATCTACTTCTTCTGCTGACATTCCTATGCCATTATCAGAAACAGTTAATGTATGATTCTTTTTATTTAATGTTACTATTATTTCAGATTCATCTTCGATTTTTTCGATTTCACCAATATTTTCTAAATGTTGACGTTTTGTAATAGCATCAGCTGCATTAGAAATAATTTCTCTTAAAAAGATATCCTGTGATGAATACAACCATTGACGTATAATAGGAAAAATATTTTCAGCAGTAACTGAGATCTTGCCTTGTTTTTTCATTTGACACCCCCAAAAAAATAACTATTTCTAATATAACATGATTTGAGTGATTTCGTCTAAAAATCACATATTTACTAAAAATCACAAATTATGTTCTTCAGAAACCTTTTCCTTGTATAGCATATACGCTATATCTTATTATTTATTTATGGCATAATTATCCTCATTATGACGTAATATAAATGATCTTTAAAATCAAAAAGGAGTAAAACTTGACTAAAAAAGAAAAGAAAAAAAATAAAATTCTTCTTATTGTTCTAGATATCTTAATTATAATTTGTTTTGTAGGAGCCGCTTTTTTCTTTCTTGAACCAAAAGTTCGGAATAACAAACAAAAAAAGATTGAAACAAGTGTCATGAATGAAGTTAATTTATTATTTGATTCTGAAGAGGAACAAATGGATGATTTAGTTTCCATCGCAGTTGACCCAAATGCAAATAAAGTACCGGGTGAAGCCTATGAAGATTTTGGAATAGGTATTAACACAGACGAAATTGTTTATGATGAAAACGGTCAAGTTATTGTTGATTTTATTGGTTCTTTAAATATTCCTGTAATTGATTTAATCACGCCCATTGCTAATGATGATTCTTTAATAGCAATTCGTTATGGTGTAGGTCATACACCGGAATCAGCAGAGATTGGCGAACAAGGTAGAGCTTTAATTTTTGGTCATTGGTTCCAAGATTATGGACGTGTCTTCAATCGTTTAAATGAAGTAAATGTTGGGGATGAGTTTACCATTGATATTATAGAAAATCGAACCAGATATTTTTATAAGGTTCATAAAGCAATTTCAATAGACGAGTCTGAACTCTATCATTATCTTTATGAGGATGAGCCTGAGGTAGATAGTGAAGTACTTTTAATTACATGTATCGTCAGGAATAATCATTGGTGGGAACAAACGGGTCGTTATTTAGTCTATGGAGAATTGATTGATAGTAAATATATTCCACCTAAAACTTCTAAAAGTGAGCCGACAGTTGTTTTTGAATAAATTACAAAACATAGATAATATATAAAAAAGGGAGATTATATTTTTTCTCCCTTTTTTATATTACTGAAATTTTTAAAAACCAGAATTATTCTTCAAAAAGTTCATCTAATTCTATTTCATTAAAGATTTCTCTTAAAATGGATGCTTCTTCATAAGTTAAAGATATCCCTTTACTCATTTTTGCATTTTCTGGAGCCCAATCTCTAATATCTAATTTAGCAGGATTTTCGTTCCAGCTAACCATATTGACTTGTCTTGTCCAACCGGAACGTCCTTCACTTAATTGTCCAATATTTTTTTTAACTTCAAATTTAAATTCAGCCATTTTTTCTCCTTAATAAATTATTATTTATTTAAAAATTATTTTTGTTTAAATTTAACTAAACTGGTTCTTCTTCTATTTGCCAAATTTCTTTGGCATATTGTTTTATAGTTCTATCTGAACTAAAATGACCACTTTGACATATATTATTCCAGCACATCCTTGACCATTCTTCTTTATCCAAATAAGCTTTATGGGCATCAATACGACGTTTTCTATATTCATCAAAATCGCCTAGAACATAATAAGCATCCGCTTTGTCCCAATTGGATCCATTTAATAAGCTATTATGTAAATCTCGGAACATACCTGTACCTTGATCATCAAAAGTACCATCGATTAATGAATCTACCACTCTTTTTAAATTTGGTACATTTTCATATTGCCAACGAGAATGATAATAATCAAAAGTAGCTGGAAAATCTTTGATGCTAGAACCCCACATAAAGTTATTTTCTTCACCTGCAAGCTCAACAATTTCAATATTGGCTCCATCATGTGTACCCAAAGTCAATGCACCATTCATCATAAATTTCATATTGCCAGTACCTGATGCTTCTTTACCAACGGTTGAAATTTGCTCCGAAATATCTGATGCTGGGAATAATTTTTCAGCATAAGAAACATTATAATTTTCGACAAAAATAACTTTCATTTGATCATTAACATCTGGATCATTATTAATTTTTTTAGCTAATTCATTAATAAATTTGATGATTGCTTTAGCCCTAAAATATCCAGGTGCAGATTTTCCACCAAATATATAAGTAACAGGTGTAATTTTTTCTTTTGGATTATCTTTTAAATGATAATACTGATTTAAAATAGCAAAAGCATTTAATAATTGTCGTTTATATTCATGAACGCGCTTTATTTGAACGTCAAAGATAGAATCTGGGTCAATTTTAATTCCTTCTTTTTCCTCAATATATTTTGCTAATTCAATTTTATTTTCATGTTTAATATCATAAAGTTTTTTAAGAACTTTTTTATCATCAGCATAAGGAACTAATTTTTCTAGTTGATTTAAATCTGTGACCCAATCTTCGCTACCTAATAATTCTGTCAATAATGCAGATAATTTAGGATTACAAGTTCTTAGCCAGCGACGAGGAGTTACACCATTCGTTTTATTATTAAATTTATTTTTCCATAATTTATAATAAAAATTAAAAGTTTCATTTTTCAAGATATTGCTATGAATGGCAGCCACACCATTAACAGAAAATGACATGTATACCGCTAAATTTGCCATATGTACCATTCCATCATGAATGATAGAATTTTTTTCAACTTCATATTGTAGAATATTTTTCGACTTTAATTCTTCACGTAATTTTCGATCAATTTTTTCAATAATATCTAATATTCTTGGGAATAAAAATTGAAAAATGCTAATTTCCCATTTTTCTAATGCTTCTTGCAAAACAGTATGATTAGTAAATGCAAAAGTTTCCGCTGTAATTTTAAAGGCATCATCAAAAGAAACGCCTTTTTCATCCATTAAGATGCGCATTAATTCGGGAATTCCTAAAACAGGATGAGTGTCATTTAATTGCACACAATTATATTTTGCAAATTTAGAATAATCATTTCCATGATTTTTCTCGAAATTATTCATGATATTTTGTAAAGAAGCAGAAACAAAGAAATATTGTTGTCTTACACGTAAAACTTTTCCATCATATGACGTATCATTCGGATATAGAACACGATAAATATCATCAACACGATTTCTTTCTGTTACAGCATCATCAAAGCGCTGTGAATTAAATAAATTAAAATCAAAGGCTTCTGCTGATACAGGCTTCCATAAACGTAATGTATTTACATTTTTGGTTCCAAAACCGCTTATCGGTAAATCATAAGGTACGGCAAAGACATCAAAATCTTGATAATGAACTTTTACTATGTCCTCTTCCCTTCTCACATTAAAGGGATAAGGATATTCCATCCATTCATCTGGATATTCTTTTTGGAAACCATTATCAAAAATTTGTTTTAGCAAGCCATAACGGTAAAGTATTCCATATCCTGTCACAGGATAGTTTAAAGTTGTACTTGAATCTAAAAAACAGGCTGCTAAGCGGCCAAGTCCACCATTACCTAAACCAGGATCTGTTTCTTGTTCTTCTAAATCATTTAAATCAAATCCTAATTCTTGTACTGTTGCTTGCATTTCATCATAAATACCTAAATTTACTAGATTATTAATTAAGCTACGACCTACTAAGAATTCTGCCGAAAAATAATGTGCTTGTCTTCCCTCATTATAGGTTTCTCGGGTTTTCTCCCAATTTTCCGTCAAAATCTCCATTACAGATCTTGATATAGACTGCCAAATTTCATGCTCAGTTGCATGTTTGATGTTTTTTCCAAATTCTGCAGACAAATTGGATTCAATTTTTTCCATTAAAGTTTTTTTCATAAATTTCTCCTAAGAGTTAAGTTTGCTCTGTTAACTTAACTTAAA
>DIRM01000009.1 GCA_002427545.1 Mageeibacillus sp. UBA5436
TAAGTTAAGTTAACAGAGCAAATTCAATTTAGAGGAGGAGTCAACATGTCAATAATTTATCGCGAAAAGTATTTGAATAGAATTAATCAGTTTATGGGTACTCCAATTATAAAAATTTTAACAGGAATGCGTCGTGTCGGAAAGTCAACGATTCTAAGCATCATAAAAAATGATTTGCTAAAAAATGTAGACGATAGAAATAAAATTTATATGAATTTTGAGTCCTTGAAATTACGAAATATAGTTAATGATCAGGATCTAATTGAATACTTGATACCGATCATTGATAAACTCAAAGGAAAAATATATTTTTTCTTTGATGAAATTCAACTCGTCCAAAATTGGGAAAAAATAGTTAATGGTTTGAGGACAGATTATAATTGTGAAATTTTTATTACCGGATCCAATTCCAAACTCTTGTCAGGTGATTTATCGAGTTTGCTAGCTGGCCGTTTTGTGGAATTTGAGATTCAACCCTTTACTTTTACTGAATTTATTCAAATATTTAAGTCGTTAAATTTAAGTATGGATGAACTTTTTGATAAATTTATTGAATTAGGTGGGATGCCTGAATTGAAATATTTTGATCTGGACGAAGAGACTTCTTCCACTTATCTTTCAGATGTTTACAATACGGTATTGGTTAAAGATGTTCTTCGATATCAATCGATACGTGATGTTGACTTATTCAATCGTATTTTACATTTTGCAATGGAAAATATTGGACATACCTTTTCTGCCTTGAGCATTAGAAAATTCCTGAAAAACGAAGGGAGAGAAGTTAGTGTTGATACGATTTTAAATTATTTAAGCTATTGTCAAAATGCTTTTATTATCAATAAAGTTCCCCGCTATGATACTGTCGGCAAAAAAATATTAAAAATTGATGAGAAATATTATTTAACAGATCTTGGTTTTCGACATGCAATTGGTTTTTCGAATCATCAAGATATTGAGAGAAGTTTAGAAAATATTGTCTATCAAGAATTACGTTCCAGAAATTATGAGATAACAATAGGAAAGGTGAAAGAATTAGAAATTGATTTTATAGCTAAGAAAAAAGATCAAATTAAATATTTTCAAGTAGCCTATCTTTTAGAAACAGAAAAAACTCGTCAGAGAGAATTTAATGTTTATCAAGAAGTTAGAGATAATTTCCCTAAATATGTTTTGTCATTAGATCGAATTAATTTTTCTCAGGATGGTATTATCCACCAAAACATCATTGAGTTTTTGTTAGATGATGAGAAATAGGCGAGATGCAATTAAATGAAAACTGTCAAGAGCATTTTTGCCATATCAATAAAAAAGCCTCGTCTTTAAAACGAGGCTAAATTAAAAATTTAAAATAAAATATGGACTAGGAGATAAATAAATTCATATTTGAATTATCACTATCGTTTAACATTGTAGCGACGCCACCGATTTCAACTCCATCAATCAATTCATCTTTTGTTAAGCCCATCATGTCCATTGTCATTTGACAAGCGGTTAATTCTACGCCCATATTAATAGCTTCCTCAATTAACTCTTCTAAACTATTAATACCTTTTTTGTCCATAACAGAGCGAATCATTTTGGCACCTGCGCCACCAAAATTCATTTTAGATAAGCTTAATTTTTTTGAGCCTCTAGGCAACATCTTTCCAAACATTTTACCCATAAAATCTTTTTTATTATTAGATTTTTCAGGTTTTCTTAATATACTTAAACCCCAGAATGTAAAAAACATATGTACTTTATTACCCATAGCAGCAGCGCCTGTTGCTATGATAAAAGCCGCAATTGCTTTATCTAAATCGCCATCAAAAATAATCATCGTTTTTTCTTTAGGATCGTTCATTGGAATTTTATTTTCTGTCAAAGCGATTTCTTGGTTAGGAATAACTTTATTTTGATGATGGCCTAATCCTTTTTGAATTTTAGCATTAAATTGGCCTTTTCCCTCGGACTTCTCTATTAAAGTATTACCCGTGTTTTTTGCCCAACTTTCAATATCTTTGCTAAATCCAGGATCGGTTGCTCTAATATCTAAAATATCGCCATCATTTATCTCTTGAATCGCTTTTGCCACTTGAACGATGGGTCCAGGACAGCTTAAACCACAAACATCTAATATTTCGATTTGAGTTTCTTTAATTGAATTTGAATTTGAAGAATTATCAACTTGAGAAGATCCAATATTCGTCATATCTTCTGCATGACTTTGTTCAAAATAATTTTTGCTTGAATTTATATTAGTAATATCTTCTTCTAATTCTTCCATGGTTCTTAAACCACCTAATAAATTAGATACCGTAAAGTTATTTTGTTTTAATACTCTCTCGGCGACATAACCACGTAAACCAACGGAACAGAAAGTTAAATAATGTTTTTGTGGATCTAATTCATCTAATCGATTACGTAATTCACTGAGTGGTATATGAATAGCGTCATCGAGTTGCTTTGCCATAAATTCTGGATTTTCACGAATATCCAATAATGTATAAACGTCTTTATTGGCCTGATATTCTTGATAAGTTACTGGATCGGTCAAGCCTTCTAAAAAATTTTTAGCGGTATAACCTGCAAAATTAACTGGATCTTTAGCAGAAGAATAAGGTGGGGCATAAGCGAGTTCTAATTCAGCTAAGTTTTTAACATTTGCTTTGAAATGCATCGCTGTTGCAATGGTGTCGATGCGCTTATCAACGCCTTCGTAACCAACAATTTGGGCACCTAGGACTTTACCATCTTTAGCATAAATAAGTTTAAGAGTCATAGCTGTAGCACCTGGATAATAACCAGCATGGCTCATTGGATGAATGATCGTGACAAAATAATCTTCTTTATACTTTAGACCATTACGCTGTAATATTTTTTCACTAGCGCCAACGGAAGCTACACTTAAATCAAAAATTTTGGCGATGCTTGTGCCGAGTGTGCCCGCATAAGGCTCTTCTTCTAGGCCTAAAATGTTAGCAGAAACAGAACGGCCTTGTTTGTTGGCCGGTCCTGCTAAAGGAACCATGACCTTATTGCCTAAAGTGTAATCATTTACTTCAATTGCATCACCAACCGCATAAATATCAGGATCTGAGGTCTGCATAAAGCGATCGACTTTAATTCCACCACGTTGATTTAGTTCCAAATTAGCATCTTTTGCTAATTGACTATTTGGACGAACGCCGATTGAAAGAATAATTAAATCAGTGTCAATCTCTTCATTTGTACTAGTGACAACGGTTTTACCATTATTTTTTAAATCATTGAAGCCAGTTGATAACATTAATTTGACATTTTGATTAGCTAAATAATTAGCAATTAATTTAGCCATATCAGGATCAAAAGGTGGCATGACTTGATCTGCCATTTCAATCAAGGTAACTTCAATATTTTTTTCGGCTAAATTTTCTACCATCTCTAGACCGATAAATCCAGCTCCAACAACGACAGCTTTTTTGGGTTGATGTTCTTTGATATAAGCAGTGATATTATCAACATCAGGAATATTCCATAAAGTGAAAACATTTGGAAATTTGAGTAATTCAGGATTTGGAACAAAAGGAGAAGAACCGGTAGAAAGCAATAATTTATCATAAGTTAAAGTGTATTCACTGTTATCTTCTAAACGATTGATTTTTAATTCCTTTTGCTTAGGGTCAATTTTTGTTACTTCTTGATCAAGCCGAATATCAATATCATATTTGGCTTCGATATCTTCTTTTGAACTTACAAATAAAGCTTCACGTCTCGCAATTGTACCCCCTACATAATAGGGTAAACCACAATTTGCAAAAGAAACATAAGATCCTCTTTCAATTAAGATAATCTCTGCTTTTTCGTTTAGACGTCTCAATCTTGCAACTGCTGTAGCACCACCAGCAACGCCTCCAATAACTACAATTCTCATTTTTACCTCCAGCTTATTCCTTCAAAAGCATAGTAATTAGGTTTCTAACTTCTTGGTTAACACAAGAATAATAAATTTTGTTACCAATTTTTTCGCCTGAAATAATTCCGTAATTTCTTAAAATTGCTAAATGTTGTGAAATCGCAGATTGACTTACTTCCATGCAGTTAACAAAATCGGTTACATTCTTCTCGCCTTCTTGACAAAGGCGATTTATTATACATAAACGCACAGGGTTTGAAAGAGCTTTTAATAGATTAGCTTTTTCTATATAGAATTCTTTATTCATTAAAATACCTCTCAGACCATATGCAGAATATGACATAAGTATATTAGAATATTCTAATGCATTAAGCAATGATATAATATCTATAAAATAGCATTAATTTAATAACTTGAAGAGTATTAATCTCTTATTATTGAGATTTAGATAAGATGTTTTTGATTACTTTATCTTTAACAGTTGAGAGTAGACAGTTTGATATGCTGAATTAAAAAATGTTATGATTGCAATGTTATTTTAATGATTTGATCTATTCTTTAAAGAATATTTAAATAACAATCATCAAAAACAATGTAAAAGAAAAGGCTCTGTTAACTAAAGAT
>DIRM01000011.1:0-4881 GCA_002427545.1 Mageeibacillus sp. UBA5436
CAACTATAGGGACTTTATCAAAATTTATTGAAATTAAAGTGAAAATAATTAAAGGGCTTACAGATTATAATTAAATTCTGTAAACCCTTTTTAGATTTTGTTAGCTAAATGCTAATATTTATCGTGTTTTGATTACTCCAAATAAGACTCTATGGCATTGAGATTGAGAATCGTTAAAACATCCTTAGCATTTCGTGGTAGTAAGAATCAAAGAATCATCGATGTTCAAAACAGCCTCAAACAAAATCAAATTATTGAACTTGATTTTTAAATGATTAAGCTATTAATAAAGTTTAACTGTTTTTTATAACTAATCTAATCCCTTAAATTTATCTATAAGATATGAAAGACGCAGGAGTAGGCAAGTATTCGTGTCTTTTAAATCAATTTCGCAGATTTCAGCAATTTTATTAAGTCGGTAGACAAAAGTATTTCGATGAATGTAAAGGATAGCGGCAGCATCTTTGATACTGCAGCCAGAATCGAGATAAACATGCAATGTATCGTATAGTTGTGTATTATTCTTTAAGTCGTATTGACGTAAAATAGCAAGGGCGGGATGACAAAAACTGCCAAGGATATCAGGATCATGAACTTCATAAAATAGGGAAAATATTTGATAATGAACATATCGGTAGACAAATTTGTCAGGATCAAAGCGTTGACCTATTTCTAAAGCTTGATAGGCTTGTTCAAAATGACTTGTAAAACTTTCTATATTAGAAAATGCATTACCAATACCAATCTTAACGTGTTCTTGAATTGCAAACTGTTCTAATGCTAAAAAGATATTTTGTGGCAATTCAACGGAGTCATCAAATCCTATCACGGCAGCAATACCATTTTTATGATAGGTTACGTGAATTTCAGGAATTGCTCTTTTTAAAGCTTTGCTTATATGATCTCTTAAATAGACTCTGCCAAAATATTGAGTCGGAATGATAAAAACAGTGGTCATTTGTTCTGGAAAAGACATGTTTCTTAGGCGAGGTGAAATTTCTGAAATCGGGGTACCTATTAACATATCATAAAGAATCTGTTGATATGGGCTAGGACCCTGAAAAAAATCAGGATAATAAGACTTTAAAGTATAGGTTAAGACAAGACTAAGTGTACTTAGCATGTCCTTATGAACAGGAATGATGGATGTATCTTTTTCAATCATAAGAATAAAACCAATTTGTATACCATTATGAAATACTTTGCTACTCAATTTTCGATGAGGAGATTCCGGACAGTTTACTTCAACTGCAACTGTAGTTTGAACAGCATGTTTTATTGGCTCTAATTCCTTAACGGCTTGAATAAATTCATAACTACAGTAACCCTGACGAATATTATCTATCCATAATGGATCCGTTACTGGTATCGAAGAAGAGCTAGCTATAATCTTGAAATTCATATCACTAAAAATCAAACAATTGCCTAAAAGGACAGCAGCCGTATTTAAGACAGCTTCTAAAGAATGACTATTATCAGCAAGTGTGATTAATTCCTTATAAAAATTATCGCTACGGCTATTTTCTATAAGGTTCTTACTAAAGTTAAATACAGCAAAAAAATCTTCCGATTTTATCAAGGCTAAACTAATGTTGTCTTCTTTAAAAAAATCAGTATAAAAATCATTTTGATTTGAAGAAAATGCAGGCTCAGCAAGAATACATTGTTCTGGATAGCTAGAAAGATCAGCGAGTTGGCTACGATAACCAAAATAAAGAGTATTTCTATTATAGCTATTTAGTTTAGTGTCAAGAAGCGCTACGTCTTGTATATATTGTTGATTACAATCCTTGAAAACATGTATAGGATACAAATCTAAAATTCTTTCTGTTATATGTAAAAATTGCATAGTTAGTCTTTCTATTATAAATGAAGAGTCTGAATTTTTTATAATTCATTACGTATAGTGCATCATATACAAACACTTTAATCTTTTTCATATATGGTACACATTGTGAATAAAAAAAGAAACTTGTAGCATTTTATATATAAGGAGGATTTTGCTATGTACAAAAAAATGTTTGAATCGGGTCGCATCGGAAATGTGACAATGAAGAACCGATTAGTGATGTCACCAATGGGAATTGGTCTTGCAAATTTAGATGGTAGCCCATCAGAAGATATGATTGCTTATTATGAAGCCAGAGCTATTGGTGGTGCAGGACTGATCATTCCAGAAATAACAAGAGTAAATGATGTACACGGTGCTGGCTTGATGCGGCAATTGTCTGTTAGTAAAGATTGCCATATCGCGCCATTATCGAAACTAGCTGGAGCCTTACATCAGCATGGTACAAAGATATTTATTCAATTACATCATCCAGGAAGAGAAGGCGTTTCTGCACTTATAGGTGGTCAACCTGTTGTTGCACCTTCTGCAATTCCTTGCAAAGTATCACAACAAGAAACAAGAGCGCTTACAACAGAGGAAATCAAATCTCTTGTACAAGACTTTATTAAAGGAGCAGTCCGGGTTAAAAAAGCTGGATGTGACGGTGTAGAGTTGCATGCTGCACATGGCTATTTATTGCAACAATTTTTATCACCATATACGAATAAAAGGGAAGATGAATACGGCGGTAGTTTTGAAAATCGTCTACGTATTATGCAAGAAATTATTGAGGGAATAAGAGAGGAATGTGGCTCTGATTTTCCATTAGGTGTGAGACTTTCTGTTGAAGAATTTTTGAACATGACTGGGGTAACAGAAGATTATATTCACATTCAAGATGGCATTCAAATTGCAGTAGCATTAGAAAAAATGGGAATTGATTTTCTTGATGTTAGCTGTGGATTATATGAAACAGGCATGACCTGTGTGGAGCCAATTTCCTTTGCACAAGGATGGCGTCGTGATTTTATTGCAGCTGTTAAATCTCAGGTACAGATTCCAATTATTGGAGTTTCTGCGATTCGTGAACCAGAAGTTGCAGAAGCTTTTTTAGAAGATGGTGTTGAAGATTTTGTTTCCTTGGGGCGTGCTTGGCTTGCCGATGAAAATTGGGGACGAAAAGTTCAAGAAGGACGTGAGAAAGAACTGAGAAAATGTATTTCTTGTTTGCGATGCTTTGAAAGTTTATCTGAATACAATGCAGCTGGTGTACCTGCGGAATGTGCAGTAAATCCGAGAACTGCCCGAGAAAAGAAATACGGCGATCTTATTTATGATACCAAAGGACATAAGGCAGTTGTCATTGGAGGCGGACCTGCTGGTATGAGTGCTGCCCAAACTCTTGCTCAAAGAGGTGTAAAAGTCACGCTTCTTGATAGATTAAATGAATTAGGAGGTACACTTAATATAGCAAAAAAACCGCCTCTAAAAGAACGCATGCAATGGGTAGCAGATTATTATGATGAAGAGTTTCAACGCCTCGATGTCAAAGTTGAACTCGGAATTGAAGCTGATGCTGAGAAAGTCTTATCTTATCAACCAGATGCAGTCATTGTTGCTACTGGTTCGGCACCTATCTTTCCAGAAAAGATTCCAGGAATACATGGAAGTAATGTTTATACAGTTGAATCTATTTTAGAAGATAAAGCAAAATTGGAAAATAAAAAAATTGCTGTTATCGGAGCTGGATTAACAGGTTTAGAAACAGCTGAATATTTATGTGAAAAGAAAAATCAAGTAATCATAGTGGATATGCTTGATACACCGGCACCAACAGCTAACAAAACAAATGTCACTGACGTATGCTCGAGATTAAATAAATATGGAGCACAATTTATTCTAAAACATGCATTAAAAGAAATAACAGAAGAAGCTATATTGTTGGAAGATATAGAAGACAAACAGGAAAAAACAATTCCGGTCGATGTAGTTGTTTTGTCTTTAGGTTATAAACCAGATCAAAAATTAGCTGAAGAATTGAAAGATAAAGGTGTTTCTGTAGATATAATTGGAAGTGCAGTTAAAGATGGTAATATTGCACCAGCTGTACGATCTGGATATGAAATTGGATGTAGCCTATTTACAGATACTCAAAGAATTCCTAGCTTTAAAATACCGAAAGAAGACTTATCTGAATTTGGCAAGGTTTCTTTGATGGATAATCAAGAAGGAATTTATTTAGCATATCTAACCGATCCGGATGCAATTGCTAGAATTCTTCCGCCACCATTAAAACCATTTTCAATGCCAGTTGTTACTTTGTCTGTATGTCATATTAATAATCCAACTTTTGCAGATGATTATTATGAAGCGATTCTTGGTGTTTATGCAACTTACGGCAAAACTCTTGGACTATACCCATTGGGCTTGGTCTTAGGAGGAACAGGGGCTGAGATGGCTGTACAATGTGGCAGGGATAATGGTAGCATTCCTAAAAAAATGGGTGCAGAATTTGTTATTCGTAGAAATGGCGATCAAGTTACTGCAGGCGTTACGAGAAGAGGCACACAGCTGATTGATGTTGATATGAAGTTGGGTGAGTACAATAGTTATTTGACACATGCACTTTATCAAGCTCCCGAAGCAGGAAAACAAGTATTTGGAGGCGGTTTCTATTTTCATTTTGATCGTAAACCAGACGAAGCTGGCATCCCCCATTTTGAGAATACGGCATTGCTTATGAATCAATGTGAATATAATTATCAAACCTGGGAACCAGGATTTGTTAATCTAGATTTGAAATCGAGTATAGATGACCCATGGGCTGAACTACCAATCCGTACCATAGTAGGTGGAGCTTACTCAAAGAATAGTTTATTAGTACATAAATTAAATAAGGTACAGGAATTAGAAGCTGAAGAAGTCATGCCATATCTGCTTACTGGTTATTATGATCGCACAGCTTTTATGGAAACAGGAAGAAAGTAATCGATTAATCTTGGTTTTATCTTTTAATCAATTATTATAAAATTTATTGAAATTAAAGTGAA